>NZ_CP050191.1:3138295-3265983 GCF_011745145.1 Mycobacterium sp. DL440
CCTCCGATCGTCACGCCGTGTGAATCATGCCCACCGTGCCCGTGATCCTGCGGCTCCTCGGCAGCCCACAGAATGGGCTCGTGGGTCCACGGCTCGGACATCTTGTAGGTAGCCGGGTGCGGTCCCCTGCGGGTCAAGAAGATCAACGCCAGGACCACGAACAACAACAGCGGAACCCCTCCGAGGAGGGAATGGGTAAGTGCTGTGCTCACGCGCAAACCGTATCAGCCGCAATACGCCGCCGCGCCGAGAGTGCCCGGCAAGCCGGCATCATGCCGCGCCTTCGCCGAGATAGCGCACCCAGGCCGGGTCGAGCTCCTTGATGGTCGACAGCAGCCGCCAATGCTGCCCCTTGGGCGGCATCGGCAGGCACCGCAGTGACCAGCCCAGTTCGGCCAGCAACCGGTCGGCCTTCCGGTGGTTGCACGGCCCGCACGCCGCCACACAGTTCTCCCAGGAATGCTCACCGCCGCGGCTGCGCGGGATCACGTGGTCGACCGTGTCGGCGCGCCCGCCGCAGTACGCGCAGCGGAACCGGTCGCGGTGCATGAGGGCCGCGCGGGTCATAGGGACGCGGGCCCGGTACGGCACCCGCACGAAGGCGCGCAGCCGGATCACCGAGGGCACCACGATGGTGCGGGTGGCCGAGTGGATGACGGGCCCCGTCGGGTCGTCATGCACGACGTCGGCTTTGCCACACATCACCATGATCACCGCGCGCCGCAGCGGAAGTGCGGTCAGCGGTTCATACGTGGAGTTCAGCAGTAGGACGCGGCGGCGCCCCCACAGGGACGCGTCGGGAGCGCTGGTGGGAACTATCTCGACGCTGTGTAGAGGGCGATTGGGCACATGGGGTCCCGATGGGCCGGGAATGTGGCCGGTCCGTCGTATATGGCCTTTTTTGCTGTGCGCCATGGAGCCTCCGAGGAGACAGTCCACCACGGATCCCCGCAATACGCACGAAAATTCTTCGGGTGTTCGCAGGTCAGTCCAATGAACATGAGGTGACCGGACCGCCGTGACCGGCCCCGACGCCCGCTGGGGCCACAATGGACCACAATGAGTGACGTGACGCAGGTGCAGCGATCTTTCTACGACGAAGTCGGGGGCCACGAGACGTTCGCAGCGATCGTGTCGCGGTTCTACCAACTGGTGCGCGAGGACGAGATCCTGCTGCCGCTGTACCCCGAGGACGACATCGACGGCGCCGAGGAACGGCTGCGGATGTTCCTTGAGCAGTACTGGGGTGGGCCCAGGACGTACTCCGACCAGCGCGGCCACCCCCGGCTGCGGATGCGGCACGCCCCCTTCCGAATCGGGTACCTCGAGCGTGACGCCTGGCTGCGCTGCATGCACACCGCGGTGGCCTCCATCGACTCGGCGACGCTGGACGAGCCACACCGGCGCGCACTGCTGGACTACCTCGACATGGCCGCAGACTCGATGGTGAACTCGGCGTTCTGAGATGCGCCGGTGGTGGGCGGACGCGGTTTTCTACCAGGTCTATCCCCGCTCGTTCGCCGACAGCAACGGCGACGGAGTGGGCGACCTCGACGGGGTGAGCGCCGGACTCGACTATCTGGCGGCCCTCGGTGTCAACGCCCTGTGGCTCAATCCGGTCATGGTGTCGCCGATGGCCGACCACGGCTATGACGTCGCCGACCCGCGTGATGTCGACCCACTGTTCGGCGGTCTCGATGCGTTGGACCGCCTGCTCGATGCCGCCCACGCCCGCGGCATCCGGGTCACCATGGACCTGGTGCCCAACCACACCAGCTCGGCGCACCCGTGGTTTGTCGAGGCGCTGGCGGATCCGCGCCGACGTGACCGCTATATCTTCCGCGACGGCCGGGGCCCGCACGGCGACATACCGCCGAACAATTGGGTGTCGGTGTTCGGCGGGCCGGCCTGGACCCGCATCACCGAACCCGACGGCACACCGGGCCAGTGGTATCTGCACCTGTTCGACCCCGCCCAGCCCGACCTGAACTGGAACCATCCCGAGGTGTTCGAGGATCTGGAGAAGACGCTGCGGTTCTGGCTCGATCGCGGGGTCGACGGCTTCCGCATCGACGTCGCGCACGGCATGGCCAAGCCACCCGAGTTGCCCGACATGACGGTCACCGACACCGCGCTGCTGCGCAACAGCGACGACGACCCGAGGTTCGACAACGACAGCGTCCACGACATCCACCGCTTCATCCGGACCGTGTTCGACGACTATCCCGACGCGGTGGCAGTCGGCGAGGTGTGGGTGCACGGCAATGAACGCTTCGCCAAATACCTGCGGCCCGACGAGCTGCACCTCGGCTTCAATTTCCGTCTGGTGCAAGCAGATTTCGACGCCGGCGAGGTCCACGACGCGATCGACAACGCGATGGCCGCTGCCGAGTTGGCCGGGGCGACGCCGACCTGGACGCTGTCCAACCACGACGTGGAACGTGAGGTCACCCGTTATGGCGGCGGCGCCCGCGGGCTGGCCCGGGCCCGGGCGATGGCCCTGGTGATGCTGGCGCTACCGGGCGCGGTATTCGTCTATAACGGTGAGGAACTCGGGCTGCCCAATGTCGACCTGCCCGACGAGGTGCTCCAGGATCCGGTGTGGGAGCGCTCAGGTCACACCGAACGCGGACGTGACGGTTGCCGGGTGCCGATGCCGTGGGCCGGCGATGCCCCGCCGTTCGGGTTCTCCTCCAGTGCCGACACCTGGCTGCCGATGCCGGCCGAGTGGGCCTCACTGACGGTGCAGCGCCAGCTCGGCGACCAGGCATCGACTCTGGAGTTCTATCGGCGGGCCATCCAATTACGCTCCAGCCGTGCGGAATTCGCCGGTGGCGGGATCGAGCTGAACTCCACCGGCGATGTTCTGACGTTGCGGGGAGAAGGTGGTCTGGTATGTGTGCTCAACACGGGTGCCGAGCCGGTGCCGCTGCCACCCGGTGAAGTCCTGTTGAGCAGCGGCGAATCGGTCGACGCCCTGCTACCCACCGACACCGCCGCCTGGCTGGTCCAGCCATCCGGCGAGCAGACGTAAACCTGCCCAAAATCGCCGGAAATAGTGCAGTTTTGCGTCTGCTCGCGCAAGGGAACTCAGCCCAGGATCAGGGCGGCGCTTTCGCGGCGGCGGTACACCGAGCCGAACCGGGCGTCGATGCGCAGCCACGACGGGTGTGCGCGGACCCGGACGATCTCCTCTTCACTCACCTCGTTGCCGGTCTGCGGCAGAAAACCCATGGCGGTCAACGCAAAAACGCATCGCATCGGCACGCCGACAGCCACGTCGCCCGCGCTGACCGCGATGACCTCCTGGTCCAGCAGCGAGGCCGGCGGGCCGTAGGCACTGCTGTGGTCACGGGCCAATGCGCCGCCCTGCTGGGCCAGGTCGAGCATCACCCGCGCCGGGATGTCGTCGAGGTGGACGAAGCCGTCCTCGGGTGGCAGACCACCGCGCCAGGCCGAGTCCATCGGGAAGCCGGGGTCGACGTAACCGTCTCTCGCAGTGGACAAGCCGGCTACCAGTGCGTCGGCTCCGGCGGACAGGTCCGATGGCCGAACCTGACCGCTCACCACTCGACTGGCCAACACCTCCAACCCGGTGGCCACCCAGGCCACGGCCGCGCCGGTACCGGTCCGCTCCCGCAACCGCACCACCGCGGCATCGTCCAACCGCAGCGCACGGTCAAGGAACGTCGCGAGATCCTCACGGTCCTGCGGGTCATCGATCCACAGACCGCGCTCGGGGGCGGTCATCGCAGGTGGCTCTCCAGATAGCCGCGCTGCTCGGCCGTCAGACGTTCGAGACGTTGCTCACCGATGTGCACCGCGGCCAGTTGGGTCTCGCCGATCACCGCCGGCTTGGAGTCAGCAGCGGCGTGCAGCGAGCGCACCTCGTAGCCGATGGTGAAGTCGACGGCCCGCACCCGCTTGGACCACATGGTCACCTGCAGCGGTGAGTCCACGAGCCGCAACTGCCCCTTGTAGGCGATATTGACCTCGGCGATCAGCAGGCCGATGGTTTCGATCGTGGCGCCGAACGGCTCACGCAGAAACGGTATCCGGGCCTCTTCGAGAAGGGTCACCATCGTGGCGTGGTTGATGTGCTGGTACATGTCGATGTCCGACCAGCGCACATGCACCGGCGTTGTAAAGCTCACGCAGTCGTTCCCGTTCCACTCGTTCGTGTCATGCTGCGGATCTGTCGCGCCGCCACAGACAGCGTCGCCAGGTCCTGCTCACCATCTTGGTATATCTCGGTCAGCGTGCGGCGGGCGCGGGTCACCCGGGAGCTGTTGGTCAGCTCCCACTCGGCGATCTTCTCCTCACCGGTCTCGTGGGGCTCCCCGACGGCGAGCACGTCGAAGCACAACGCACGCAGCGAACCGTAGATGTCGTCGCGGATCGCCAGCCGCGCCAAGGAATGCCACCGATCGTCGCGGCTCAGCCGGGAGACCGCGGTGAGCAGACCGTCCGACCCGAGGTGGTCCATCAACGCGAAGTACGTGTCGGCCACTTCAGCGGGCTCACGGTCCACGATGTCGGAGATGTCGATCACATCGAGCAGGCTGTACCGGTACAGCCCCGTCGCCACCGCATAGGCCAGATCGTCGGGGACGCCCTGCGCGGCGAACTCGCCGGCCTCTTTCTCGACGATCGCCTTGTCGTCACCGCGCAGCCACTGCGGCATGTGGGGGCGCAGGGCGGACACCTTGGCGGCGAACCGGTTGATCTCGGCGCCGACGGCCAACGGCTGCGGACGGTAGTTGAGCAGCCAGCGCCCGGCCCGGTCGACCAGCCGGCGCAGGTCCAGTGTCATCCGGTCGGTGACGAACACCGGCACCCCGGCGTCGCCCGCGGCCTGGATCCGGCGCCACATCTCACCGATCCCGAAGATGGAATCGGTGGCGACGTAGCTGCGGACCGCGTCGACTGGGCCGACCCCGACGTCCTCGGTGATGCGGTAGGCGTAGCTGATCCCGCTGGTGTCGACGAGATCGTTGACCAGCATGGTGGTGGCGATCTCCCGGCGCAGCTGATGGATGCGGATCTCACCGGTGAACTGTTCACGCAGCTTCTCCGGGAAGTACTGCGGCAGCCGGGACGCGAACACCTCCTGATCGGGCAGATCACTGGCCAGCATGTCGGCCTTGAGCTCGAGTTTGACGTGGGCCATCAAGGTGGCCAATTCCGGTGAGGTCAAACCGATTCCGGCGTCGATTCGGCGCCGGATCTCCTTCTCCGAGGGCAGCGCCTCCAACTCGCGGTTGAGCCCACGGTTGGCGACGAACTCCTTGATCATCCGGGCATGCACCGAGAGCATGCTCGCGGCGTTGGCCCGGCTGGTGCCCATGAGATCGTTCTGGTGCTTGTTGTCGGTCAACACCAGAGCCCCGACCTCGTCGGTCATCGAGAGCAGCAGCTCGGTCCGCTGACCGGACTCGATCTGACCCGCCGTGACCAGCGAGTCGATCAGGATCTTGATGTTGACCTCGTGGTCCGAACAGTCGACACCCGCGGAGTTGTCCAGCGCGTCGGTGTTGATCCGTCCGCCGGCCAGGTCGAATTCGATACGGCCCAGCGACGTCACGCCGAGGTTGCCGCCCTCGCCGATGACCTTGGCCCGCACCTCGTTACCGCACACCCGGATCTGGTCGTTGGCGCGATCGCCGACGTCGGCCTCGGTCTCGGCTTTGACGTAGGTGCCGATGCCGCCATTCCACAGCAGGTCCACCGGAGCCTTGAGAATGGCCTTCATCAGAGCGGGCGGCGTGACTTCCTCGATGTCCGCATCGAGCCCGAGTGCGGCGCGGGCCTGCGGGCTGATCGGGATCGACTTCTGCTGACGGCTGAAGACCCCGCCACCCTCACTGATCAACGCCTTGTCATAGTCCTCCCAGCTGGACCGAGGCAGGTCGAACAGGCGCTTGCGTTCCACCCAGGACCGCGCGGCGTCGGGGTTGGGATCGACGAAGATGTGCCGGTGGTCGAAGGCGGCGATCAGCCGGATGTGCTTCGAGAGCAGCATGCCGTTGCCAAACACGTCACCGCTCATGTCGCCGACGCCGACGACAGTGAAGTCCTGGCTCTGGGTGTCGACCCCCATCTCCCGGAAATGCCGCTTCACCGACTCCCAGGCGCCTTTGGCCGTGATGCCCATGGCCTTGTGGTCGTAACCGATGGAACCGCCCGAGGCGAACGCGTCGCCCAGCCAGAACCCGTAGGACTTCGCGACCTCGTTCGCGATGTCGGAGAACGTGGCCGTGCCCTTGTCGGCCGCAACCACCAGATAGGCATCCTCCCCGTCGCGGCGCACCACCTGCGGTGGCGTGACGACGGCACCGGTCCCCTTGTCGACGTTGTCGGTCACGTCGAGCAACCCGGAGATGAAGAGTTGGTAGCACGCAACGCCTTCGGCGCGCGTTGCGTCCCGGTCGACGGCGGCGTCGCCGGTCAGCTCGGGCGGCCGCTTGACCACGAACCCGCCCTTGGCGCCGACCGGCACGATGACGGCGTTCTTCACGGCCTGGGCCTTGACCAGGCCGAGGATCTCGGTGCGGAAGTCTTCGCGACGGTCCGACCAGCGCAACCCGCCGCGCGCCACAAACCCGAACCGCAGGTGCACGCCTTCGACGCGGGGCGAGTACACGAAGATCTCGAACTTGGGCCGCGGCAGAGGCAGTTCGTTGATCAGGCCGGGGTTCAGCTTCATCGCCACCACACCCCGTTGCCGTGCCGAATCTGGCTGCTGCACAAAGTAGTTGGTGCGAAGGGTGGCCTGGATCAAGGTGGCGAAGGCCCGCAGCACCCGGTCGGTGTCCAGGCTCACCAAAGCGTCGATGTCTGCGGCCACCGCAGCAGCTGCCCCCTGGGCGTCGCGGGTCCCCGCGGTGTCCTCGGACGGGTCGAACAGCGCCTCGAACAGCTGCACCAGCGACTGCGTGGTGTGCGGATTCTCGTTGACCACCGACTCGATATGCGACTGACTGTACGGAAAACCAGCCTGGCGCAGATACTTCGCGTAGGCGCGCAGGATCACCACCTGTTGCCAAGTCAGGTCGGCGCGCAACACCAGTTCGTTGAACCGGTCCACCTCGACCCGGCCGTGCCAGATCGCGGTCACCGCATCGGCGAATCGTTGGGCAGTGGCCTCGCGCGAAGCCGCATCGGGTGCCGCGGGCAGGCTGCGCTGCCGGGCGACCTTGAACTGGTAGATCCAGACCGGCAGGCCGTCGGCCCGTCGCACTGTGAACGGGCGCTCCTCCAGCACCACCACACCCATCGACTGCAGCATCGGCAGCAGTTCACTCAAGGAGGCCGACTGGCCGCCCAGGTACCAGGTGAGCTGGGCTAGGCCGTCGTCCCCACCCTCGGCGAACACCAGTTTCACCGAATTGTCTTGCAACGCTTCGATGATCGCGATGTCGGCGATGGCATCCGCCGGCGCGACGGCTTGTTTGTAGTCCTCCGGGAAGGCCGAGGCATAGTGTTCGACGGCCGCCGGGGTGACCGCCGCGTGTGCTGCGGCGCTGGTCATCCGGTCACCCCAGTTGCGGGTGGCCTCGGTCAGCAGGTTCTGGATCCGGTTCTCGTTCTCGCTGGAGGTGTCCACGGTGTGCGAGACTGTGCCGTCGGGTAGGCGCACGATGAAATGGACTACCGCCCAGGGTGATTCACTGACCCGGGCCGAATAGTCGATGCTCTCACCGCCGAGCTCGCGCACCAGGATGTCCTGCATTTCCAGGCGCACCGCGGTGGTGTAGCGGTCGCGGGGCAGGTACACCAGGCAGGACACGAAGTGCGCCAGCTGATCCGCGCGCAGGAACAGCAGGGTGCGACGTCGCGACCCGAGGTCCACCACGGTGAGCGCCATGTCGAGCAGCTGCTTGGAACTCAACGCGAACAGTTCGGGACGCGGAATGGTCTGGACGATGTCACGCAGCAGCTGAGCGGGGTGGCTCGGATCGCGCCGGGCCATGGCCAGCGCCTCCTCGACGCGCCGCGAGATCAGCGGGATATCCAGCACGTTGGCGTTCATCGCGGCCACGGTGAACAGGCCGACAAAACGATGCTCTACCACCTTCGCACCGCTCTCGCGGACGACGACAATGTACGGATTGGCGCCGTAGCGCACATAGCTCGGCATGGTGGCCTGCGCCAGCACCATCAGATCGTCGGCGGCGGTCAGCGGCGGGAGCACGTCCTCGCGCAGTTTGAGAACCCCGAGCCGGCTGGCCGGATCGACGGAGGCCTCTCCGTCGCTGATCGCACACTGCTGGTACCCCAGCAGCACGAAATGCCCGTCGGAGAGCCAGCGCAGGAGTGCGGCGACATCTCTGCGGTCGGCATTGGGAAACCGGCCCTCGACGTCGGTGGCGACATCGTTGGCCAGGGCATGGAGCGCGGCGCCCATAGCCGCGGAGTCCATCCCGATCTGGCGGGCCTCGGCGAGCACGCCGGGCAGCAACCGAACCACCTCGGTGAGCGCGGACCCTTCGGCCGCCCCGATCACCGGGACGAGGATCCAGCACTCGTCGACGCCGTCCCCTCCGGTGGCCTCGGCCGCAGGCTGAAAGTCCAGCAGCGCGCCATCTGCGTCGCGGCGCACCCGGAAGACCGGGTTCATGATGGCCGGGTAGGCGATGCCGTTGCGGTGCAGCAGCACTGTCACCGAGTCGACCAGCATCGCCGCCTGCTCGGTGATGATCTGCAGGGCCGGGCCCGAGTCGGCGTCGCCCGGATACACCTGGACCTTGGTCTCCCCCGGTGCCCGGTGGCTGCCCAGTTGGTACTGGGCAGCCACCGTACCGTCGGAGACCAGACGCTCGGCGACACCGGCGGCCTGAGGACCGGTGGCGGCGATTCCGAGCACATCGACCTGAGGAGCCCGGTAGGTGGACAGGAAAGCCAGCGCGAGCCGGTGGACCACCTCAGGCGGCGCCTGCAAGTCAGCCAAGCCGCTAATCCCCTGCCCTGAAACAGCTCCCGGTTCGGTCGCCATACGGATCACTCCTGACTCACGCCCACACACCGGCATCGGTGCGTAGCTGCGACACTAGTAGCGTCCCCGAGCTTGCTGCCCCCTTTAGCCCGTCACGGGTCAGTCGCGGGTCAGTCTCCGGTGGGTCACTCGGTGCGGACGCGCAGCTTCGGCACCGAGACGTTGGATCTTGTTCTCCTCATAGGCACCGAAGTTGCCCTCGAACCAGTACCACTTGGCTTCGTTGTCGTCGTCGCCCTCCCACGCCAGGATGTGCGTGCAGGTGCGGTCCAGGAACCAGCGGTCGTGGCTGATCACCACGGCGCAGCCGGGGAACTGGTCAAGCGCATTCTCGAGCGAGGACAGCGTCTCGACATCGAGGTCGTTGGTCGGCTCATCGAGCAGGATCAGGTTGCCGCCCTCTTTGAGGGTCAGGGCGAGGTTGAGCCGGTTGCGCTCACCACCGGACAGCACGCCCGCGGGCTTTTGCTGATCCGGTCCCTTGAAACCGAACGCCGACACGTAGGCCCGCGACGGGATCTCGTTGTGGCCGACCTCGATGTAGTCCAGTCCGTCGGAGACCACCTGCCAGACGTTCTTCTTCGGGTCGATGCCCGCGCGGCTCTGGTCGACATAGCTCAGCTTGACCGTCTCACCGACCTTGACCTCACCGCTGTCGGGCTGTTCGAGGCCGACGATGGTTTTGAACAGCGTGGTCTTACCGACACCGTTGGGACCGATGACGCCGACGATGCCGTTGCGGGGCAACGTGAAGGACAGGTCCTTGATGAGCGTGCGGCCCTCGAAGCCCTTGTCGAGGTGGCTGACCTCGACCACAAGGTTGCCCAGCCGCGGCGGCGCCGGGATCTGGATCTCCTCGAAGTCGAGCTTGCGAGTCTTGTCGGCCTCAGCGGCCATCTCCTCGTAGCGGTCCAGACGTGCCTTGTTCTTGGCCTGCCGGGCCTTGGCACCCGAACGCACCCAGGCCAGCTCTTCCTTCAGCCGTTTCTGCAGCTTCTGGTCCTTCTTGCCCTGCACCTCCAGGCGCTCGGCCTTCTTCTCCAGGTAGGTCGAGTAGTTGCCCTCATACGGGTAGGCGCGGCCGCGGTCGAGCTCGAGGATCCACTCGGCGACGTTGTCGAGGAAGTAGCGATCGTGGGTGACCGCGAGGATGGCGCCCTTGTAGTTGGCCAAGTGCTGTTCGAGCCACAGCACGCTCTCGGCGTCGAGGTGGTTGGTGGGTTCGTCGAGCAGCAGCAGATCCGGCTTGGACAGCAGCAACTTGCACAGCGCCACGCGGCGGCGCTCACCGCCGGAGAGGTGGGTGACGGGCTCGTCGGGCGACGGGCAGCGCAGCGCGTCCATGGCCTGCTCGAGCTGGGAGTCGATGTCCCAGGCATCGGCGGCGTCGAGTTCCTCCTGCAGATGACCCATCTCTTCCATGAGCTCATCGGTGTAATCGGTGGCCATCAGCTCGGCCACCTCGTTGTACCGGTTGAGCTTGGCCTTGATCGCCACGCCGGCCTCGACGTTCTCGCGGACCGTCTTGGTCTCGTCAAGCTGCGGCTCCTGCATCAGGATGCCGACCGTCGCGCCGGGTTGGAGGAAGGCGTCGCCGTTGTTGGGCTGGTCGATGCCGGCCATGATCTTCAGCACACTCGACTTACCGGCCCCGTTGGGACCGACGACGCCGATCTTGGCTCCCGGAAGGAAGTTCAGGAAGACGTCGTCAAGGATGACCTTGTCGCCGTGCGCCTTGCGGACCTTGCGCATCGTGTAGATAAATTCGGCCATGCCGTGATGTGCCTTTCTGAAGCTCTTCGGGAACGTCGGATGGGCGCGTGCGCGACGGGACGCGGCAAGCCCAACTCACTCGCGCCCATCCTAGGCGTGGCCGAATACCACTAGGCCGACAGTGGCAGCTCACCCTCGTCCGGCTCGGTTTCTACGTCGTCGATCTCGCCGTCGGTCACGCCGTCCGGCTCGGGCGCAGGGCCCGCCGTCGGCTTTGGCAAGGGTGCGATCTTGGCCGTGCAACGGGACAGATCGGGGCCGACGGCGCTGGCCCGCACCTCCACCGATGACCGGCGCACGCCTTCCTTGTCGTCGTACTCGCTGGTGTAGACGTGCCCGACCACCACGACCGCGTCACCCTTCATCAGCGACGCACTGGCGCCCGTGGCCAGATTGCCCCAGCAGTTGACCGTGACATAGAGCGAGTTGCCGTGCTCCCACGTGCCCTCTGAAGTGCGGCGGCGCGAGTTGCTGGCTACCCGGAACTTGTACAGCTCCTGATCGCCGAACCGCCGCCGGACCGGGTCGGTGATGATGTTTCCCACGATGGTGAACGGGGTCTCGAACATTTTTCTGGTTCCTTTCGCTTCATCGATTCCGGCGGCTGGTGCCGAAGCGTCGACCGCCTTACGCAGCCATTGACCGTCGGCACCCCGACAGGAGACACGCTGCGGACCCGACGCACCCGTCGGCTGGGGATGAAACGCAGGCTGGGGATAACCCCGGATTGCGACCGGTGTGACTACCCGGAAGGACGGCCGCGCCGCGCCATCTCGGCGAGCATGGCGTTGTAGGCCGCCAGATCGGCGTCGTCGTCGCGGTCAGCGGCCCGGTCGAGCCGCTTGGCGGTACGTTGATCGCTGCGCCGCCACTGGATCAGCAGCGCCAACATCACGATGACCAGCGGGACTTCCCCGGCCGCCCAGGCGATGCCGCCACCGAGGTGCTGGTCTCCGAGCAGGTCGGTGTGCCACGGCAATTGCAGTGACCGGTAGAAGCTCTCGCCGAGCACGGTGTCCATGCCCATCAGCACCACACCGAAGAACGCGTGCAGTGGGAGCGAGGCGAACACCATCCCGATCTTGACCAGGTGTGGGACCGGCCTCGGGGTCGGGTCCACACCGATGACCACCCAGTAGAAGAGGTATCCCGACACCAGGAAGTGCACGTTCATCAGGATGTGCGCCGCGTGATTGCTGACCGCGGCGTCGAAGATGCCGCCGAAGTACAGTCCGTAGAACCCGGCCACGAACAGCACGGTCGCGATGATGGGCTGGGTCAGGAACTGTGACACCCGCGAGTGCAGAGCGGCGAGGAGCCATTCCCGGGGGCCGGGCGGCGATCCGCGGCGCACGGCGGGCAGCGCCCGCAAGGCCAGGGTCACCGGAGCTCCCAGCACCAGCAGGACGGGCACCAGCATGGACAGCAACATGTGGGCGATCATGTGCATGCTGAACATCGCCGGCATGTAGCGGCCGAGCCCCGATGACGTGGTGAACAGCAGGGCCGCGCAGCCCAGCAGCCAGGCGAACGTGCGGCCCACCGGCCAGGCATCGCCACGTCGGCGCAGTCGGTACACCGCGGCCAGGTACACCACCGCAGCGACGATCGCCGCGGTCCCGAACAACAGGTCGAACCGCCAGTCGAACAACACCCGCGCGACTGTCGGTGGCCCGGCGAAGTCGTATCCGATCGCGACCTCGGTGGCGCTGGGAACCCTCGGCTCCGGCGGCGGCGGGGTGCGGCCCAGCCCAACGGCGATGCCGAACGTGACGCCGAACAGCACGGCCTCTGTCAGCGCCAACCGGATCAGGGGTGTGCGCGCGCCGGGGTCGGCGGCCAGGGCGGTCAGGCTTACCCGGCGCTGTCGCCAACCCAGCACACCGAGCAGGGTCAGCGCGATGACCTTGCCCACCACGAGCCAGCCGTAGTCGGTGCGCACCAGATCGGGAAGCTGGATCCGCACCAGTGCGTTGAGCACCCCGCTGATGGCCATCGCGATGAAACACCACAGCGCCAGCGCCGAGAAGCGTCGCGCGGCCAGGGCGGTGTTGGAGCCGTCGGCCCCGCCCCCGGCACGGATGACATGGGCCAACAACGCCAGCAGTCCGCCGGCCCACAGCGCGGCCGCCACCAGGTGGATGAACAGGCTGTTGGTGGCCAGATCGTGAGCGCCCCCGGCCGACGAGTGCCCGGTCAGGACCAGTGGCATCAAGGTCACCAGGGATCCGGCCAGCAACACCGGTGTCCACCCCCACCGCAACACCGGCAGGCTCGCGATGGTGACGCCGGCGGCCAGGATCGCCGTCCAGCGCCAGGCGGCGGAGACCTCCACGAGGCTCGCCGCCGACCACACGTCGACCAGGCCGAGATGATCGAACAGCGGCTGTGCGGACACGTCGGAGATCGTCAACGGGACCAGCAGCGCGGCACACACCGTCCACACGCCCGAGGCTGCCGTACCGAGCCGCAGCGCCCGGTAGCCAGCCACATCCAGCACACCATTGGTCTGCGGTGCCACCAGGAACGCCGCGAACAGGAAGGCCCCTACTGCGACGACGGCAGCGATCTCGCCGGCGGCCCGGACGAACGGCAGGCCGTAGGTGGTGACGGGGCCGGGGTCGGGCAGGCCGGTGGCGATCAGCGCGTCCGCCAGCGACAGCGCGCCGATACCTGCGGCCACTGCCCCGGCCAACACGCCCACACCGACCAGTACGGGCCACACCGCGCTGGTGCGCAGGCCGGATGCGGCCACCGGGCCGGCAGAAGTCATGGCCCAAGGGTATGGCGTGGGCCCCACCACGCCCTCGCCGCCAGGCGAAATCCGAGTCCGGCGGCCCGGCCGTCTCCTAGCCCTGTAGGAATCGCTGGGCGCGACGCTGCTGCTCCCGGACGTAGAACTGTTTACGCGCGATCTCGTCGACCTTGTCCATATCGGCGACGATCCCGCGCAGTTCGTCGCGGAAGGCGTCGCGGCGCTCCTGCAGATCAGGACCGCTGACCAGCAGGTTCTGATCGGCCGCCACCTGCCGCGCGGTGGCGAACAGCAGTGCCGAGACCGACTCGTTGCTGCCCACCCGGCCCTGGGCGACGTACTGCCGCCCCACGCCCAGCGCCCGCTTGGTCAGGTCCCGTTCCCCGATCTCCGCCGGTGCATCACGCAGCACATCGGCGACAATCGCGTAGGCCTCGAAAAACGGGCGCAGCATGGCGCCCACCAACAGCGGTCGCTTGCCGCGCAGCATCTGATAGATATCGTCGCCCCCCGCCGCGACCTTCTCTTCCCAGTTCTCGTACCACGACATCTCTTCGGCGACGTTGTCGCGGAAGGCTGCCGAATCGGCGAAATAGAAATCGAACTTGAGCAGGTCACGCAGCCGCATCACCTGGTCCCAGAACGCCTGCAACGGGTCGTCGGCGACGTGCGCGGCATGTGCCAGCGCGAGCTCGACGATCGAGGTCTCCTGGAAGGCATGGATCAGTGAGTTGCGGTAAAAGGCCGCCTCCAACTCGTCCTCGGGGGCGATCCGCCACACCGGCTCGCGCCCACTGTCCACCAGCGTCACCGGGTGCCCGCCGGAGAGGGCGTCGACGGCCGAACGCACGCCCTCGGCGGTACGCAGCCGCAGCGCACTGTTGGTCATCGGGGTGTTCTTGCGCTCCAGGTAATCCAGTGAGTCCTGCAGGGTGTGGTGCAGTTGATCGAGGGTCAGCGCAACTCCGCGGGCACCCAGCAGCAGCGCCGAGACCAGGTTGGTCGCGCTGACCGGGGTGACCCGCAGAATCCGCCACGCCACCTCGAACGCCATCTTCTGCATCGCCAGGCGTTTGGCCGCTTCATCATGGGCCATCTCGCCGTTCGGCTCACCGAGGTGCTCGCGCATCGAAACCGCTTCCGGGAAGCGGACATAGATCTTGCCGTAGTTGCGTTCGCCCTGCGCCTTGATGAAGTTGTACAGCCAGCTCAGACCCTCGGGTGTCTTCTCGCCACCGCGGGCGTATGCGGCGTACTCGGCGGTCTCGTGCAGCTGATCGAAACTGATCGACACGGGCTGCAGCAAGATGTCGTCGCTGCGGCCGTCGAGGTAGGCGTTGGCGACGTAAGCGAGCAGTCCGAGCTTGGGCGGCAACATCTTTCCGGTCCGCGACCGGGTGCCCTCGATGGACCAGTTCAGGTTGAACCGCTTCTCCACGATGTAACCGACGTACTGGCGCAGCACGTACTTGTACAGCGGGTCGTCGAGTTTGCGGCGCAAAAAGATGACGCCGGAATGCCGGAACAACGGACCCATCAGGCCGAACGACAGGTTGATCCCGGCGAACGTGTACACCGGAGGAAGTCGATTCTCCTGCATGGCCACCGGGACGATGACCCCGTCGAGGTAGGACCGGTGGGAGAACAGCAGTACCGCTGGATGTTGTTCCAGGGCATGACGCATCGACTCGATCTCGGAGCGGTCATAGTCGATGCGGGGATCGAATCCGCGGCTGAAGATCGCCCGGCCCAGGGTTGGGATCAGATCCACCGAGAACCGGCTCCACCCGGTGGAGAGCTCATCGAGCATCTCACCGGCCGTCTCCACCGTCGCGCCGGGGATCTGCTCGAGCCCTTGACGGAAGCGCGCCGAGTCGAGCATCTCCGGCTTGACGAGCCGCGGCGACTTGTATTCGGGACCGAGTAGACGAAGCTCCACCCGTTCGATCGCCAGTACCGCCCGGCGGAGCACGAATCGTGCAAATTCCCTGGGGTTTTCCGCAACCGTGGTCTCGCTCCACTGCTTGCGCAGCTCGGACACTTTGGCCGGTTCACCGGCCACGACCCGCGCGCGCGTCGGGTCCTTGCGCAGAATGCGCCGCTGCAGGATCTCCGGTGGCCGGTAGGTGTCACGACCGGAGATCAACCCGACCACTTTCAACCGGGTGGGGAGTCCGGCGGGCACCCAGAACACCCGGACCGGGACCACCAGGCGGTCCTCGCCGGCGTCCAGCTCCTCGACCAGCCGGGCCACCGCACCGGGCGCAGGTTCGTCGGTGGCCGGCAACTGCAGTACCTCGACCGTCGAGTCGGGGTGTTCGCGCCGCTGCGCTTTGAGCCAGTCGTTGAGCAGTTCGAGCTCGGCCGGTGACGACACGGACGCGAGCACCAGCGCGTCGTCGGTGGTGCTGAAGCTGGCGAAATCATCGACTCCCGCGGTCACGGCCGGCCCTTCGGGGTCGATCGTGACGACGAGCTTGACGAGGTATCCGGCTTGGGGACAGCCTTTTTCGCCGGGATCTTCTTCGCGGGCGCCTTCTTGGCCGCCCGGCGCCCAGCGGCCTTCTTCGCGGGTGCGCGGGCGTAGATGTCGAAGGTGGGCAGTTCGTCATGCGGCCAGGAGCTGAGGGTGTCGAGGTAGATCTGGCGGACCTCGGCGATGCGGTCGGTGAGGTTGTCGACGGTCCAATCGTCCAGCGATATCGGCGGATACACCGCGACATCCACGGTGCCCGGGTTGAACGTGCTGGAATCGCGGGCCGCGATCACCTCGGCGTTGCGGATCACGATCGGCACTATCGGAACGCCCGCAGCCATCGCGATGCGGAACGGCCCCTTCTTGAACGGGCCGACCTCGGTCGTGTCCAGCCGGGTGCCCTCGGGAGCGATCAGGATCGACAAGCCCTTGCGGGCAAGCTCTTCCACGCGGTGCAGACTTTCGACAGCCTTCTCCGGGTCGTCGCGGTCGATGAATGCCGCATCCATGACCTTGCCCAGTGGACCCATCAACGGGTTGCGTTCCAGTTCCTTCTTCCCGACACCGGTGAAGTCCACGCCGACCAGCCTGCCCGCGATCATCGGGTCGGCCTGATTGCGGTGATTGAAGATGAATACCGCAGGGCGTTGCGCGGTCAGATTCTCCTCACCCAGGACGTTGAGCTCGATGCCGGTGGTGAGCATGAGCAGCTTGCTCCAGTTCGAGGTGAAGAAGTTGACCCCCGTGCGCTTGTTGCGGGTCAACAACCCGAGTCCGATCGCGCCGGCGGCGACGGTCGGGATGGCGGCCAGGCTGGCCAAAGTGCGCAGCTGCGACACCGGACTGCTGCCGCTGCGGCTGCTGAACTTCAGCACCGGCCAGCCGCGCTTGGCGGCAACGGCGGCCAACTTGCCGGCCGGATTCGTCGGCCGCGGATTGCCCACCAAATACATCAGGGCGACGTCCTCGTCACCGTCGGCGTAGAAGTAGCTCTTGGTCAGGTCCACCCCGTGGGCCGTCGAGAAGTTCTGTACCGCACGGGCTTTGCCGGGACCCCAGATGACCGGTCTCATCACTTCGCCGGTGATCAGGCCGTCCTCATCGGTCTCGAACTTGTTGCACAGCACGTTGTCGATGCCGAGAAAGCGGGCCACCGGCTCCACTTGAACCGTCAGCGCCGAGGAGCTCAATACCACCGTGTGGCCACGGGCCATGTGCGCGCGGACCATCGCACGCATCTCCGGGTACATGCGGCCCTGCACGTGCTGGACGAACAGCCGCTCACCCAGCTCGTCGAGATCGCTGAGCGAATTGCCCCGCAGCATCCGGGCGCCCTTGCCGATCAGGTCCTCGAACTCCGAACGCCCCAGTTGGTGGTTGAGCCCGGCCTGCACCATCCCGATGAACTCGCCGACGCCCATCTGACCGCGGCGCAACCGGTCCCGGGTCATGATCACCCCGGTGAAGCCGGCCACCAGGGTGCCGTCCAGGTCGAAGAACGCGCCGATCTCCGGACCCTCCGGGCTGCCCTCGATCTCGGCCAGGGTGCCGGGCAATCGCATCTGCCTGGTACCGCGGGGCTTCGGGGACGGATCTTTCGAAGTCACTGTGCAGCACTCCCGTTCGTCGCCGACGTGTCGTCGCTGAACGAGGCCGGCTCCGCTCGGCCATCGCCGCCGAGCGCCAGCACCTCGTCGAATCCCGCCAGCAGGCACTCGGCGAACAGCTGCTCGTCGGTGATGGCAGCGCGGTCGTAGCGGGTGGTGACCGTGATGTACCCGGACCTCGAGATCAACACGACCATCATCGCGACCCCGGGCAGCGGCCCTATTCCGTAGTGGCGCAGGATCTTCGCCCCGGCAATGAAGGTATCCCCGGGATAGACGGGGACATTGCTGGCTTGCACGTCGGAGTTCACCACCGACCCGGCCACCGTCTCCAGCACGGCATCGGGCAGCAGGCTCAGCACGGGCGCGATCGCACCGACCACGTCGATGGCGCGCTCCTCGCGCTTGCTCGTCATCTGCGACCGGACGGCCTTGATCCGGGTCTCCGGGTCGACGATTCCGACGGGTGCGGCGAGGTTGACTCCCGCGAAACGGTTACCGCCGGCCGGGTCGTCCTCGGAACGCAGGTTGACCGGCACCGCCATCGGCAGCGTCTCGATCGAGATGCCTTTGGCGTCGTGGTAGAGGCGCAGTGCACCGCACAGCCCGGCCAGGTAGGCATCATTGATCGAACCGCCGGCGGCCTTGGCTGCTCGGCGCAGGTCAGAAAACGGGATGTCGATCGCCTCCGAGCGCGACGACAGGCTCCGACGGCGCAGCAGCGGCGAGGGATGGGCGGCCGGACCCATCACCCGGGCACCGGACATCGCGTAGTCGACCGCACCGCTGACCGCGGAGACCGGGTCGCGCACCACCTTGGTCACCGCGCGCGCCGCCTGTCCGAGCACGCCGAGCACGCCCCCCGCGATCGATCCGGGCAACCGGTTGATGCCCTCCCGCATCAGGTCGTTGGGCGACAGGTCCTGCGGGATGGGCAGCGGCGCCGCGGCCGCCGGTTCGGGATCGCGTTCGAGGTCGTAGATGTTGGCGAACATCTCGACCATCCCGACGCCGTCGGACACCGCGTGGCTCAGATGAAGGATGGTCGCCGCACGCCCGTCGGCCAGCCCTTCGACCAGGGTGGCATTCCACAGCGGCCGGGTGATGTCCATCGGCGATTGCAGCGCGATCTCGGCCAGGTCGAACACGTCGCGCAACGTGCCGGGCGCCGGAACGCGCACCCGTCGCACGTGATAGTCGAGGTTGAAGTCGGGATCGATGACCCAGCGCGGAGCGGCCGTAGGGAGGGTGGGCATGACGACCTTCTGGCGCAGCCGCAAAACTTTGCGCGACGCGTAATCCAGACGGGCCCGGAAACGGTCCCAATCCGGTGTGGTGTCGAGGATCTCGACACCCAGGATCCCGGACCGGGTGCGCGGGTTTGCCTCTCCCCGATGCAGCAGTTGATCGACTGCGCTCAGTTCTTCGGGCAGTCCGGCCGCGTCCAACTCCGGCACGTCGCTCATAGCGTGGTCCCTCTCCCCTCTCCTGGCCGCCAGTGCAGCGTCCACGCTAGTCCGCCACCGGCCCCGCGGGAGGGCTTTGCCGGGCGTCCGTCGCGCGTCCCCGCCCCTTCACGCCGAGGTACGGGTTTCGTCGATCGGCGGGAGGTGTTCGTCCGGTAGGTCGCGAAACGAGGCGGCCGCCAAAATCCGTTGCTGCTGACCGTTCTTCGTCGGCGTGATCCGGAGATTGACGGAGACGCCGTGATCGGTGGGCCGGAGGTTGAGTTTGACCGCTCCCGCTCGTGCCGACCGGTACTTCACCTGAATGCGGTGGAAGGTGCCCGCCGCCTACGCCACTAGGTCGAACGGCGCATGCTCGGTCGCGGGGAACAGCACGTAAAAACCCTTGCCAACCAGGTCGGCATGCGCTTTCGCGACGCCGAGCTCGCCTTTGTCTTTGGTGTGATGTCGACCCACTGGCTCGCTCGTTTCATCGGTTGCGGTTCGAGCAGCCCACGTGGTACATCTCCGTTTCGGTAACAACACCCACGCGGTGTAAATTGTGAGGGTCCGACTTGCCCCCGTGGCGCAACGGATAGCGCATCCGGTTTCTACCCGGTAGGTTGCAGGTTCGAATCCTGTCGGGGGTGCCATGTCTCGTTCGTTTGACGTGTGCTTCTCGTTCTTGAGCGCACCGTACCCTGCACATCCGACAACTCCATGTCGGTCGAGTGCTCGCTCGATACAAGCGGGAGCCTGAATCTCGCGCAGCCCGTCTGATTAGCGGACGCGCTCGGCAGCACGGCGCATACCGAGAACCGCTCTCCGTCTGTACGACGCCGGCCAATGCTTTACACCTGCTTCGGTTGATCCTTGACGCGGCGCGAAGCCCAATCTCCACCAGCGGAAGATTGACGTGCATTAAGGTCCTGTTTGTCCTGGTAACCGACAGTTCGGAGCTGACATGAGCACGTATCGGACGATTGTTGTCGGGACCGACGGCTCCGAGTCATCGCTACGCGCGGTCCACCGCGCCGCCGAGATCGCCGCACAGGAGAACGCGAAGCTGATCGTCGCGAGCGCTCATCAACCCGTGGCCGAAAAGGGCGGCTGGTCGAGGGCGCCGTCGCCCGATCATGTGGTCGACACCCGCGCGGAAGACAGCCTCAAGAGCGAGGGGTACAGGATGCACGGGGCTGCCCCCGTCTACGAGATCCTTCAGGTGGCACGCGATCGGGCGAAAGCCGCCGGCGCCGAGGACATCGACGAGAAGGCGATCGTGGGTGCACCCGTCGATGCACTCGTGAAACTGGCCACCGACATCAAGGCAGACCTGATCGTCGTCGGTGACATCGGGCTGGACTCGGTCGCCGGGCGCCTGTTGGGCTCGGTGCCTGCCACCATCGCCCGCCGAGTGAAGATCGACATCCTCATCGTCCACACCGCGAACTAGGGCGCGCCGCCTACATCGCCACCCACATCAGCCGATCGTCGTCGGCGATGACGGTGCCTGCGGTCGGGGCGGCGAAGTGGGTGCCGAACAGCACGGCCTGTTCTTCGGCGACGCTTTGCAGCAACCGGGTGCGGGTCACCGCGGCCGCGGCCGGGTCATCATCGGGCAGGGCCTGCACATCCGGCTGCGTGATCTGCAGCGGATGGTGGATGACGTCCCCGCTGATCACCGCCACCTCGCCGCCGGATTCGATCCGCACCGCGGTGTGCCCCGGTGTGTGACCCGGTGTCGCGACCAACCGGATCTCGTCGGTGATCGCGTGGTCCATCTCGGTGAGCCGCAGAACATCATGTGCGACAAGCGGTTCGACGGTCTCGGCGGCCGCGCGGTTCGTCGCCGAGGAATGCCGCCATGACGTGTACTCATCGGCGGTGAGCAAGTACGTCGCGTTGGGATAGGTGGGGATCCAGGCGCCGTCATGCCGGGTCGTGTGGCGCCCGGCATGGTCGAGGTGAAGATGCGTGCAGATGACGGTGGTCACCTCACCGGGGGCGAATCCGGCTGCGGCCAGCGAGTGTCGGTACTGGTCCGGGTCCATGGGGATTTGGTACGGCAGGTCGTGGCCTTCGCCGAAGCAGCAGTCGACCACGATGAGGTCCTCACCGGATTCGATGAAGAACGACTGGATGGCCACCAGCAGATTGCCGGCGTCATCGACGTAATGGGGATACAGCCAGGGCGGGAGCTCCGAGGGCAACCCGCGAAACAGCCGCTCAGGCCGGGTCGGCACCACCGTCTCCAGGACCGAATGAACTGTCAGCGAGCCGATGGTCCACTTCTGCATGGCTCACCGTATGAGACAAATCATTTGGATACAAGGCTCGGCGGTGGCCTCCTGAACGGCCGGCCATCTGGCACACTCGATGCGTGGCGCAGCCAAACGTCCGGTTCCAGCGACTTGCCGAACAGGTCGCCGACCAATTGCGGCACCGGATCCTCACGGGGGAACTGCCCGACGGCAGCATCCTCCCCAAGGAGGACGAACTTCTCGTCGAATACCCGATCAGCAAGCCGTCGCTTCGCGAGGCCATGCGCATCCTCGAGGCCGAGGGGCTGTTGACGGTACGACGCGGCAAGCTCGGTGGCGCGGTGGTCCACCGACCCGATTCCGCAAACCTCGCATACACCATGGGGCTGGTACTGGGCGCCGGGCAGGTCGGACTCGCCGACGTGGGTACCGCGCTGCTGCAGGTCGAACCGGCGTGCGCCGCACTCTGCGCCCAACGCGCGGACCGCAAACGCACTGTCGTTCCCATTCTCCGTGAGTTACACGAAGAATCGGTCAGATCGGTATCGGATCTGCTGCAGGCCACCTCGGCCAGTCGGCGGTATCACGAAGCGCTTGTGCGTCACTGTGGCAACGAGACGATGATCATCCTGGCGGGCGCATTGGAGGCATTGTGGTCGGCCCATGAGCAAAACTGGTCGGCCCAGGTGACGGATCACTCGACGGTTCCTGTCGAGGAACGCCGAGCGGTCCTGGAAGATCACCGGCAGGTAATCGACGCGATCGACATGGGCGACGCGCAGCGGGCCCGCGATCTGGCCGCGGCACATCTGGTCAACGCCCAGCAGTACCCGGGCGTCGAGGGCGTCGTCGACCCGACGATGGTGCGCACCTGGACCCAGTCCGGCCCGCGGCGACCGTGAACCAGAGGCGGCTCAGTGCGACCGTTGACACAGGGTCTTATTTTCATATGATTTGGTGATGAAGGCTGGCGACGCCGCCCATGCTGCAGATGCAGCCCATTACCACGCGGCCGGATGGTGGTCGGACCGCACACTCTCGCAGACCGTGCGCGAACACGCCCTCAGCCAACCCGACAAGCCGGCCTATGTCGACTACCCGGCCACCACCTTCAGCTGGTACGAATTCGACTGTGCCGCATCGCTACTCGCCAGCCAACTGGCCGGCCTGGGTGTCACACCCGGCGATCGCATCGCGGTTTGGCACGGCGATACCGCGGCCATCCATGTGCTGTTCGTGGCGATCGAGCGGTGCGGCGCCGTCGTGGTCGGGATCGGTGCCCGCGCCGGGACCCGCGAGGCCACTCAGATCCTGCGGACCACTCAGCCGCGCCTGCTGATCAGTGACGCGGCGCGGCACTCGTCGGCACTGGCCACCGGGTCGGGACTGACACCTGAGATCAGCGCGCTGGTGTTGGACGGCCTGTCCCTCGACACTGACACTCCCTCGCGACCACAGGCGGCGGGCGTCAGGGCCGATGATGTATTCCTGATCAACTCCACGTCGGGCACCACGGGCCTGCCCAAATGTGTTGTGCACACTCAGAACCGGTGGCACTACTTCCACCAGCAGGCGGTTGCCAACGGCGCCCTGACATCCGACGACGTTTTCCTGCCGGTCATCCCCGCTCCGTTCGGGTTCGGCATCTGGACCGCCCACACCACCCCGATCTACCTCGGTGCCACCGCGGTCCTGCTGGAAAAGTTCGACGCAGCGGCCGCGTGCGAGGCGATCGCCCGCCATCGGGTCAGCGTGTTGTGCTGTGTCAGTACCCAATTGATGATGATCATGGCCGACCGGGCATCGCGCGAGAATGACCTGAGCTCGCTGCGCGTGGTATTCACCGGAGGGGAGGCGCTGCCGTATCAGCGGGCCGCCGACTTCGAGGAGCTCACCGGCGCCACCATCCTGCAGTTCTACGGCTCCAACGAAACCGGCCTGCTGAGCGGGACCACACTGCAGGATTCCCGTGAGCGCAGGCTGCGCACCGCCGGACGCCTGGTACCGGAGATGGCGGTCCGTCTGTTCGACGGCGACGATGACGTGACCTCAACCGGGCGCGGGCAGCCGGCCTGCCGCGGGCCGGCCACCAGCCTGGGTTATCTGGGCGGTGTGGACCACGACAAGCTCTACACGCCCGACGGTTGGATGCGGATGGGCGACGTCTGCGAGGTCGATGGCGAGGGCTACCTGTCCGTCACCGGCCGCACCTCGGACTTCATCGTGCGCGGCGGCAAGAACATCAGTGCGGGCGAGGTCGAGGATGCGGTGATGATGCATTCCGCTGTGGCCGTCGCGGCCGCGGTGGCGATGCCCGACCCGGTCTTCGGCGAGAAGGTCTGCATCTACATAGAACCCGTAGCACCCGCCACCGACCAGAGCATCGATCTCCCCGGGCTCGTCGAGCACCTGCTGGCTCAGGGGATGTCGAAGGAACTACTGCCCGAGCAGCTCATCGTGCTCGATGAGCTTCCCCGGTCTTCGGGCGGGAAGATCGCCAAAGGTCAACTCCGCGAAGATATCCGGATGCGGTTGGGAGAGCACTATGAGCGTCGATGAGGTGCGACAGGGCGGGCTGAAAGTATGGTCGCCGTCGGTCACCCCGCCGATCGGCGTCGACCTGACCGAGGAACAGGCGCTGGCCGTGGCGTTCCGGCACCTGGCCTCCATCGGATTCGCCGAGAACATGGCCGGCCACATCACCTGGCAGCCCGAGGGCCGCTCCGAGATGCTGGTCAATCCGTGGGGTCTGTGGTGGCAGGAGCTCACCGCGTCCGACATCTGCGTGGTCGACGAGAACGCCGCCGTGGTGCGCGGCCGCTGGGATGTCACCCCGGCCATCCACATCCACACCGAACTGCACCGCATGCGCGACGATGCTCGCGTCGTCATCCACAATCACCCCTATTACGTGAGCCTCATCGCTGCGTTGGGGAAGCTACCGGACCTGGTGCACCAGACCGGATCGCTGTTTCTCGACGACATGTGCTTCGTCGAAACCTATGACGGCGAGGTCGATTCGGCGCCGAGGGCCCGCGAACTCGCCGAACGGATCGGCAGCGCCAACCTCACCATCCTGGCCAACCACGGCGTCATCACCACGGGAGGCACCGTGGCGGAGGCCGTGTACCGGGCCGCATCGATAGACCGGGTCTGCAAACTGGCCTACCAGGTGATGCTCACCGGCCGGGAGCCCACGGCAATGACCCGCTCCGACATGTACGGCATGAAGGCCTCGCTCATCGAGCGGGCAGCCGACGTGTACTGGGCTGGGGCGGCCCGCATGACCATCAAGGCCGACCCCGACGTCTTGACCTAGAAGGAGACTGGCCCCATGAAGTCCATCGACGAGCTCGCCGGCAATCTCGACTTCACCACCGCACAGCAGGGCGCCGAACGCACGGTCACGTTTCTGCCCGAACCGCAGCGGGCCGAACGTCTCTACACGGTGATCTCCGTCGATGATCACATCGTCGAGCCGCCGGACACGTTCACCGGACGGGTGCCCCGTAAGTTCGCCGACCGCGCCCCGAAGGTCGTCGATACCGAGAACGGTGGGCAGACCTGGATGTACGACTGGCAGTCACTGCCCAACGTGGGTTTCAACGCCGTGGTCGGACGGCCGGTCGATGAGTACGGGTTCGAGCCCGCCCGGTTCGACGAGATGCGCCGGGGTGCCTGGGACATTCACGAACGGGTCAAGGACATGGACCTCAACGGCGTGTACGCGTCGCTCAACTTCCCGTCGTTCCTGCCGGGGTTCGCCGGCCAACGGTTGCAGCAGGTCACCAAGGATCGGGAGCTGGCGATGGCCGCGGTACGGGCCTGGAACGACTGGCATCTCGAAGCGTGGGCCGGGGCGTATCCCGAGCGGATCATCCCGTGTCAGTTGCCCTGGCTGCTCGACCCGAAGGTCGGCGCCCAGATGATCTACGAGAATGCCCAACGCGGCTTCCACGCCGTGACGTTCAGCGAGAACCCCGCCATGCTGGGGCTGCCCACCATCCACTCCGGCTATTGGGAGCCGATGATGGCCGCGTGCGCCGAGACGGGCACCGTGGTCAACTTGCACATCGGCTCCAGCGGTTCGGCGCCGTCCACCACCGACGATGCCCCGCCGGATGTTCAGGGTGTGCTGTTCTTCGCCTACGCCATCACTGCCGCGGTCGACTGGCTGTACTCGGGTCTGCCCAGCCGGTACCCGGATCTCAAGATATGTCTGTCCGAAGGCGGAATCGGTTGGGTGGCAGGGCTACTCGACCGTCTCGACCACATGCTCAGCTATCACCAGATGTACGGCACCTGGAAGGCGTTGGGCGAAACCCTCTCCCCCGCCGAGGTGTTCGCCAGAAACTTCTGGTTCTGCGCGGTCGAGGACCAATCCTCGTTCATCCAACACGAGCGGATCGGCACCGGCAACATCCTGCTCGAGGCCGACTACCCGCACTGTGACTCGACCTGGCCGCACACCCAGCGCACCATTCACGAGCAGATCCAGGGCCTGCCCGCCGAGGTGGTCCGGAAGATCACCTGGGAGAACGCATCCCAGCTCTACCAGCATCCGGTGCCCCTGGCTGTTCAGAACGATCCGAACGCCTACTGAGCGATGACCGAGCCGCTGCGTATCGCCATCCTCGACGACTACCAGGGAATCGCCGACACCGTCGACTGGTCGCCGATTCCCCGCGCCACCGAGATCACGTCACTGCGAGAACACATCGCGCCTGGCCCGGCGCTGGTCGAGACCCTGGCCGGCTACGAGGTCGTCGTCGCGATGCGGGAACGCACCCCGCTCGACGCAACGTTGCTCGCCCAACTGCCGGCCCTGAAACTACTCGTGACGACCGGCCCCTTCAATGCCGCCATCGACGTCGCCGCGGCACATCGCCTGGGGATCACTGTGTCGGGCACCGGCGGTGCAATCACCCCCACCGTCGAACACACCTGGGCACTGATCCTCGGACTGCAGCGTCACCTGGTCGTGGAGGATCAGCGCATCCGCAACGGGGTGTGGCAGAGCACGGTCGGCACCGACCTCTCCGGGGCCACCCTCGGTCTGGTCGGGGTGGGCAGGATCGGCAGTCGGGTGGGCGCGATCGGGACGGCATTCGGCATGAACGTCATCGCGTGGAGCCCCAACCTCACCGACGAGCGTGCGGCCAAGGCCGGCGTGGTCCGGGTGGAGCGGGAGGCGCTGTTCGCCGACGCCGACGTGGTGTCGCTGCACATGGTGCTCGCAGAGACGACCCGCGGCCTGATCGGCCCCGCCGAACTGGGCGCGATGAAGCCGTCGGCGATCATGGTGAACACCTCGCGCGGCGGCCTGATCGACGAGCCCGCCTTGATCGGGGCACTGCGCGGCAACAAGATTCGCGGTGCTGCCCTCGATGTCTACCAGCAGGAGCCGCTGCCCGCGGGGCACCCCTTGGCCGCCCTGCCCAACACGCTGCTGACCCCGCACCTCGGGTACGTCACCGAGGGCGTGATGACCATCTTCTACCGCGATATCGTCGAGGACATTGCCGCCTACTGCACGGGGTCCCCGCTGCGTCTGATCACCGTGTAGTTCCGCCACAGATTCCGGCCGGCCCTCTCGACATGCGCTCACGCGTGACCGAGTCAGCAAACCGGAAAGTGCATCAATCCGCTCCACGGCAGCGACCTTCGACATCCGAATCTGGTTCGCTGTAGCGAGATCTCGGCGACCGCGCGTGCGGCACGCTGCTTCGCGGGCTGCAAAACATTCCCCTTAGCAAGCAACTGTGAGGAATATCAAACTTCCTCAATGGAACGTTGATGATCCACTAAGGGGCTGTTACGTTCAGCCGATCAAAATGCGTCCGGATGGGGTTCCGTCGGCGTGCGCCGAACCGGAGAGGTGGATTTTGCCGTGGCTGCGGTATTTCGGCTTGCGAAACGTTTCTGGATTCCCCTGGTGCTCGTGGCGGCGCTGACCGTCAGCGGTTTCGCCATGAACCGGATGCACGGGATCTTCGGGACCCACATCAACACCGATCCGGGCCAGTCCGCCGGGGACGACATCGTGGAGTTCAACCCGAAGCGCGTCGTCTACGAGATCGAGGGCCCGAGTGGGACCAGCGGGCACGTCAGCTTCCTGGATGCCGATGCCCAACCCCACACCGAGAGTTTCAGCTCGCTGCCGTGGAGGCACGAGGTGGTCACCACCTTGCCGACGGTGTTCGCCAATGTGGTTGCACAAGGAGATAGCGACATGATCACCTGCCGGATCGTCGTCAACGGCGACGTCCGTGACGAGCAGACCGTGAACCAGCACGACGCCCAGGCCTTCTGCTTGGACAAGGCCGCCTGATGGGCAATCACGAGCACAACGGCTCCGACTCAAAGGGCTCCGACCACAAGGGCATCGCGCGAGTCATCCGTGTCGCTGCGATCCCGATCATCCTGGCGTGGGTCGTGCTCGTCGTCGTCCTGAACGCCCTCGTCCCGCAACTCGAGGTCGTCGGCCACGAGCACGCCGTGTCGCTGTCACCGCAGGACGCGCCCGCACTGGTGGCGATGAAGAAGATCGGCGAGCGCTTCGATCAATTCGACTCGGACACGATCGCGATGGTGGTCCTGGAGGGCGACGAGCCGCTCGGCATTGAAGCTCATCACTATTACGACGAGCTGGTCCGCACGCTTCAAGCCGACACTGAACACGTTCAGCACGTGCAGAACTACTGGGGCGACCTGATCACCGCGGCAGGCTCCCAGAGCACCGACGGCAAGGCCGCTTATGTTCAGGTCAACCTCGCGGGCAACCAGGGCGAGACGCTGGCCAACGAATCGGTCGCCGCGGTCCGCAAGATCATCGACGACTCGCACCCGCCTGCGGGCGTGAATGCCTATGTCACCGGCCAAGGTCCGCTCACCACGGACATGAACGAAGCCGGCGACAAGAGCATGGTCAAGATCACTTTCGTCACGATCGCCGTGATCGCGGTGATGCTGATCGTCGTCTACCGGTCGCTCGCGACGATGTTGCTGATGCTCATCGTGGTGCTGCTGGAGATGTCGGCGGCGCGCGGTGTGGTGGCCGCCATCGGTCACGCCGGCCTGCTCGGGTTGTCGACGTTCTCGGTGAGCCTGCTGACCTCATTGGCCATCGCGGCCGGAACCGACTACGCCATCTTCCTCGTCGGCCGATACCAGGAGGCGCGGCAGAAGGGCCAGGAACGAGAAGACGCCTACTACACCGCATTTCACGGCGTCGGTCACGTCATCCTCGGCTCGGGTCTCACGGTTGCCGGCGCCATGATGTGCCTGCACTTCACCCGGTTGAACTACTTCAGTTCGATGGGTATCCCCAGTGCCGTCGGGATGTCCGTGGTGGTGCTCGCCTCACTCACCCTTGCGCCGGCAATGCTGGTGGTCGGCAGCCATTTCGGCCTTCTCGACGCCAAGCGCGAGATTCGCTCGCGCGGTTGGCGCCGGCTCGGCACCTCGGTGGTGCGCTGGCCGGTTCCGATTCTCTGCGCCGCAATCGCCGTGGCACTCGTCGGATTGCTGGCCCTACCCGGCTATAAAACCTCGTACAACGAGCGGCTCTACATTCCCAAGGATCTGCCGTCCAACGTCGGATACGCTGCGGCCGAACGACATTTCACCGCCGCTCGGATGAATCCCGATCTGCTGCTCGTGGATGCGGGACGAGACCTCCGCAACCCGGCCGACATGATCGTGCTGGACAAGATCGCCAGGGAGCTGATCCGGGTGCCCGGCGTCGCGCGCGTGCAGAGCATCACCCGTCCGCTGGGCCGCCCCATCGCGCACAGCTCGGTGCCATTCCAGGTGAGTATGCAATCGGTGTCGATGACCGAGAACCTGCAGTTCCTGCGGGAGCGCATGGGTGACATGAATACGCTCACCGACGATCTCGGCCGGATGATCGTGATCATGGAGAACATGCTGGGCCTGATGAACCGGATGACCGGCATCACCCATGAACTCACCGCCAGCATGAACGACATGCAGTCCAGTACCAATGAAATGCGGGATCACATGGCTGATTTCGACGATTTCATGCGGCCGATGCGGAATTACCTTTACTGGGAACCGCACTGCTACGACATCCCGATGTGCCAGTCCATGCGTTCGCTGTTCGACGGGCTCGACGGCATCGACACCATGACCGAAACTCTCTCGGAATCGGTGAAGAACATGAACGAGATGGATCAGCTGATGCCACAGCTGGTGGCGCAACTGCCGCCGATGATCGCCATCTCGAAGTCCATGCAGGGCACGATGAAGACGATGTTCAGCACGTTCAACGGGCTGGTCGACCAGATCGCCAAGATGACCGACACGGCATCGGTGATGGGCCAGGCGTTCGACGACGCCCGCAACGACGACTCGTTCTACCTGCCGCCGGAGGCGTTCGACAACCCCGACTTCAAACGTGGGCTTGACCTGATGGTCTCGCCGGACGGCCAGGCCGCGCAGTTCATCATCACTCACGACGTGGATCCGGCCACCTCCGAAGGTATTTCGCATGTCGACCCACTGCTGAAGACGGCGCGCGAGGCGATCAAGACGACGCCGCTGGCCGACGCCAAGATCTATCTCGGCGGCACCGCGGCCACCTACAAGGACATCCAGGTCGGTGCCCAGTGGGATCTGCTGATCTCGGCCTGCGGCGCGATCACACTGATCTTCATCGTGATGCTGTTGATCACCCGCGCCCTGATCGCGTCCTTCGTCATCGTCGGCACCGTGATCCTGTCCCTGGCAGCATCGTTCGGCCTGTCGGTCCTGGTGTGGCAGTACCTACTCGGGATGGATCTGCACTGGATGACGCTGGCGTTCTCCGTCATCATCCTGCTGGCGGTGGGATCGGACTACAACCTGCTGGTGGTCTCGCGGATGAAGGAAGAGGTCAGCGCGGGCATCAACACCGGCATCATCCGGGCCATGGGCGCTACCGGCGGCGTGGTCACCGCAGCCGGCCTGGTGTTCGCGTTCACGATGGCCTCGATGGCGACCAGTGATCTGATCGCCATCGGCCAGGGCGGCACGACCATCGGCCTGGGTCTGCTGTTCGACACCCTCGTCGTGCGTTCGCTGATGACCCCCACGATCGCCGCGATCCTGGGCCGGTGGTTCTGGTGGCCGCTACCGATCCGGCAACGTCCGGCGCGCAACCTGTCGGACCGGACGGCGCCGATACCGGTAGCAAGACCCTCGTGACATACGTCGATACCATCGACGGATGACCACAGGCGAGCTCTCGGGCACCCAGGCGCGAACCCGCGGGGCCATCATCGAGGCCGCCGCCGCAGTCCTAGCCGACGACCGGACCGCCACATTGCCCGACATCGCCAAGGCGGCCGGCGTCGGGCGCACCACCGTGCACCGCTACTTTCCCGACCGGGAATCCCTGATCAACGCGACCGTTGTGGACTCGGTACAGGTGGTGACGGCCGCCGTGGCTGCCGCCGCACCCGAGGACGGCTGCCCGATCGATGCCATGCGGCGCGTCATCAACGCGATGATCTCGGTCGGCAACCGGCTGCTGTTCCTGTTCGACGACCCCACGATGCTGCGCAGCCTGCCGCCCGAGTCGGTACCGGACAGCAGTTATCTGACCCAGCTGCTCGAACGTGGCCAGGCCGAGGGCGTCTTCGACCCCGAATCGAGCACACTGTGGCTCGAACACGCGCTCTACGGTCTGGTGATGTGGGCCTGCCAGGACTCCAAGGACGGCCTCATGCCGCAGCACGCCGCAGCCCCCGCCGTCATCCGCACGTTCGAGCGCGGGGTGCGCTGCCGCGACTGACGCCGCACCCCACCGGGCTCAGCGTCGCCAGAACAAGTGATGGGTGACCGCGCCGCCAGGGCTTGGCACCACGTCATGGTGGAACCGGTCGTTCAGCTCATCGGGGGACTCCCAGAGGCGGGATCCGCTGCCCAAATCTGTCGGGGACACCGCCACATGCAAGGTGTCGATCAGACCGGCGTCCAGGAACTCCCGGATGGTGCTCGCTCCCCCGCCCAACCGCACGTCCTTGCCCTGCGCGGCGACCCGGGCCTGCTCCAGCACGGTCGCCGGATCGGCGTCGACGAAATGGAACGTCGTGTCCGACAGTGTGAACGACGGCCGCTCGTGGTGGGTCAGCACGAACACCGGCGTATGGAATGGCGGCTCGTCACCCCACCACCCCAGCCAGTCGGCATGATCCTGCCATGGGCCGCGGTACGGACTGAACTTGTTGCGGCCCATGATCTCGGCACCGATGTTGTGGTGGAAATCGCGGACCAGGTAGTCGTCGAGGCCCCGACTGCCGCCAGGCTCCGTGCGGTTGGGCCAACTGGCCGTCGCGCCGGTCCAGGCGAACATCGTCCCCGGGTCGGCGTGACCGAACGGGCGCTCAAAGCTCTGGTTCTCGCCGGCGCCGAAGCCGTCGCTGGAGACGTTGAAGTTCTGGACTTTGAGCAGTTGGGTCACGCGTTTCTCCCGTTTCGTCAACAATGGTTGCTGATTGGACTCGGGCTGAGGGTAGAACTCATCGCGCACCACGGCGGCACCGGGACACGAGGGCCTACCGCGCGGCCTCCAGTTGACGGCGGACCTCCAGTCGCCGGAGTTTTCCTGACGATGTGCGTGGCAACGATCCCGGCGACATCAGCACGACGTCCGCGGGCGTCACGCCGCACACCGACACGATTCGCCGGATCACAGCGCTGCGGGTGGTGTCCTGCTCGGTGCCGATGAACTCCGCCGCCACCAGGAGCCGTGATTGCGCGGCCCCGGATTCCGTGCCGACAGCGACGACCGCTCCCTCACGGACGCCGTCCACCTCGCCGACGACCTGCTCGATCTCGGTGGGGAAGATATTGCGCCCGGCGATCGTGATGATCTCTTTGGAGCGCCCACAGATCACCAGCGCGCCGTCGACGAGGTAGCCGATGTCACCCGTCGGGAACCACTTACCGCTGGTGCCCGCGTCGGCCGGCACATCTCCCAGGTAGGACGTCATCATCGACGAGCCACGGATCTCGACTTCGCCGGCAGCGCCGGACTCGTCGTGCGCGGACGGGACGATGCGAATCTCCATACCCGGCACCGGACGACCCAGCAGTGCATAGCGCCGGCCGGTATCCGCAGCGTCCGGAATGTCGATGCGCAGGCCCTCGCCCGGTGCGGGAATGGTCACCGCGCACGTCGACTCGGCCATCCCGTAGGAGGGCGCCATCGCTGCGGCGTCGAAACCGAATCTGCTCATTCCGATGGCGAATCGATCGACACCGGCACAGTCGACGGGCTCACCCCCGTTGATCGCGATCCGCACCGCACCGAGGTCGACGTCGGAGACGCGGTTGGCGAATCGACCGAGCACCGAGTAGCCGAAATTCGGCCCGGCAGTGAAGGTTGCGCGGGATTCGGACAGCCAATCGGCCCAGCGCAGCGGGGCAGCCGAGAAGGCACCCGTGGGTGCCAGCCACAGCGGCATACCGGACATCGTCGACGCCAACACCATCGCCAGACCCATATCGTGATAGATCGGCAACCACGTGCACCCGACATCGTTGCGGCTCAAAGACAATCGTTGCGTGACCGCCAGGAGGTTGTTGAGCACCGTCTCCGGCGCCAACACTGCCGTACGCGGAGACCCGGTGGATCCGGCCGTGCCCTGCAGGATCGCCACGTCCGCGCTGTCGGGATACCGCAGCTGCGCCGAGGTCGAGGTGCGTGCGGCATCAGCGACATCGCACACCGTCAACGGCGACCCCGCATCCCGTAGCAGCTGCAACGTGGTGCCGTAGCTGAACACCGTTGTCACACCGATACTGCTGAACCGGGCCAGCGTGGCTCGCGCCCACTCCGACGGATCGGCGCCCCGTTGGGGACGTGGCAGGATCGACACCCCGGCGCCTGCCAGCCACGAACCCTGCATGGCGGCAATCAATTCCACCGTCGGCTCGCCGACCAGCCCTACCGCGCCCGGCCGGTCCCGGCCCAGCAGGTAGGCCGCAATGTGCTCCGCGATCCCGTGTACCTCGGGCCACGGACGACGCTGCCAGGTATCGGTGTCGCGATCCAGGACCACGAGGTCGTGCGGTGAGCCGACCATCACCTCTCTCAGGGCGCCTGCGAGCGGATTCATGCTGCGCTCCTGAGGTCGATCACCGACTGCAGATCACCCACGGTGCGGCAGGTGATGAGGTCCTCTTCGCTGAGCTGGACACCGAATTTCTCCTCGATCGTCACGAGACCCACCGCGAATGACACCGAATCCATTCCCAGGTCATCGACGAGACGTGTACTGGTACTGAGTGATTGACATGGAAGTTCCAGATCGTCGCGAAGTATCGAGACCAGCCCCTCGGACACGGCGGGCGATGCGGGTGAGTCGGTAGTGGTCATATCTGTGTATCGGCGGGTCGATGAGACCCAGCCCCACCTTTCGTTTCCGGTAGATCGGTTTACTGCAATCGAATCGACTGTCGGCCAGTCGGGTTGGCAACGCTGGGCTCAGGCCATCCATTTCCGGGCGGTGTCCCGGTCGATTTGGTAGAGCGCCATCTTGCGGTTGGACATCTCGTGCTCACCGAGGAATCGGCATCCGGCGAACTCACACAACCCACGCACCGTGGTATTGCGGTAGTCGGGGTCGAACATGATCCGCTCACATTCGGGATCGGCACGCAGGACACTGGCGACTATCTTGGGCAGCAGCATCGGGCCGAGGCCCCGGTTGACCAACTCCTCGTCGGCGATCGCACCGTGCAGACCCAGATCGTGCGGCTCACTGTCGTACCGATCGGCAATGGAATCTTTGGCAGCCCGGTAGATTTCGAGATAGCCACGATCCACCCCGCCAATGCTCAGGAGCAGCGGCAACGAATAGTCGCCCTCCACCTGGGCTTTCAGATGCTTACGCCAGCGCTCGACGGGCCAGTCATATTCCCAGGTCTCGGCCAGGTGCGGCCGGTTCATCCACTCTGCGATCAGCGCGGCGTCTCCCTCGGTGGCCACCCGAATCTTGCTCGGCCGCACCAGTTGTGGAACAGGCGGTCCCGGAGCCCGCCGCACTGCCTCGGAAACATTCTTGAGTTCCCGTGGCAGCACCGGGTAGGCATCGTGATGCGTCGAAACCTCCGCGATCGAACCCTCGACCTGCGTCGGTGCGTTCGTCACGCGCGCCGCGTTCGAGGACCGACAACACCAGTTGCGCTGAGCTGCAGCACTTCATCGCACGTCAAAAGCCCATCCCCCTGTCTCGGGCGCTGGCCGGGAGCGCCACGTCAGTGTGGGCGCCACGCTCAAACCCGCAGCCTCATTCGATCAGCGAGGGGAGCCTAACCAATGAATTTCCTATGTTGGGCCGTCCCCTTTTCGGAACAGGCGCCCCCACACCAGCCCCCAGAGACGACCGTCCATATTTGACGCGAACTTCAAAACCACCGAACAACAGCACTTTTCGAGCTCTCAGCAATCGAGGCGCACTCTCCCGCATAAGGCCATTTCGATGTTGGCGGCCAGAGCCGCCGAGACACGTTCTGGCCACGACGGCGAACGCCGCCGCGAAGCGGCCGGGCTGGTTGCGGTCGCCTTTCCGCACCGCCGGGCTCGTCACAGCCAAGTCTGCGCGAAGCCGCCCGGCACCAAACACAACCGAAGCCCGGAAAAGTGCCATTGCGGGCACGTCGGGTGTCGCGGCGGTCAACCCCAGATCGCCTGCAGCATCGTGATGGTGTCCAGCGTCTCAGCGACGTCGTGCACCCGGATGACATCGACGCCGGCGGCCCATGCGGGCGCGATCACGGCCAGCGAGCCAGCCAGCCGATCAACGACTTCGCGGCCGGTGACGTGGCCGATGAATGTCTTTCGGCTGACACCGAGCAGCACTGGAAATCCGTGGGTGCACAGTTCAGGGAGCCGCCGCAGCAATGTCAGATTGTGCTCGGTCGATTTCCCGAATCCGATGCCCGGGTCGGTCCACACCGGACCGGCGCCTGCGGCGGAGGCCGTCTGCGCGACGTCGGCGACAAAGCTCGCCACCTCGTCGACCACATCGCCGTACTCTGGGAATACTCCGGCGAGGACGGGCACCGTGTGCGAGTGCATGCTGACGTAACCGACGCCGAGCCTCCCGGCAAGGTCATAGAGTTTGCCCGAAACGTCGTTGATGATGCCTGCCCCGGCCCGCACCGCCGCCTCGGCCACTTCACGATTGCGGGTGTCCACCGACACTGTCCCCAGATCCGACAACCCGGCGACAACGGGAAGCACACGAGCGAGTTCCTCGTCGACTGAAACCGGGACCGCACCCGGTCTCGTGGATTCACCCCCGACATCCACCGCCCACGCACCGGCTTCGAACATGCGCCGTCCGGCCGCCACCGCGAGTGCGGAGACATCGAATCTGCTGTCGACCCAGAATGAATCGGGCGTGGCATTCAAGACGCCCATGACCCGCATCGGGGTGGGACAGGACCGTGCGTTCATCCCGGTCCGCTCAGGACGACTGCCCGGGCGACCAGTAAGCCAGCATCTCAGCGAACGTTTCGAACGCGGGTCTCGAAACACCGTATGGCGCTTCGAAATGCAGACTCACGGGGTAACCCAGGTCGACCACGCCGTCGATGACCCGCTTGTAGAGGTCAACCAGTTGTCGCCGTTTGGCTGCGGGGTCGCCGGCTGCCAACGATCTGACGAAGGCCTGTTCCTGCGCGACAGCTTCATTGCCCGGGTCCTGGATCAGCCAGTCGATGAGCCCGACCCTGGTCTCGACCTTTGGCACGAAACCGAACGACAACAGCACCTCTGGCCTGTGATCGCTCGACCGTGCGAAATCGCCCAGGAAACCGACCACCGCGTCCGAGTACAGCAGCTGGGTCATGGCGAAGGTGGCGCCCTTGTCGCATTTGAACGAGAACCGGCCCTCTTCGCCGGCGCGGGTGGGGATGAGGATCACTCCACGGTTGGCGACCAGGCCATCGAATTTGGCCAAGGCGTCGGCCGGTGCGACACCCGTGCCGTCGCCGTCGTTCATGGTGCGGGGCACGCCGACGAAGATCACGCCGTCGAACCCGGACTCGCCGAGGCCGGTCAACCGTTGACGTAGCGCCGTTTCGTCGGAGAACGAGGTGACCTGCGTGCACAGGCCACGCACACCCGGCAGCTCGGGTTGCAGGATCGACCAGTAGTCGAGAACATCCATCTTGGGCTTCATCTCGATGGGTCTGTCGTGGTCTTCGACGATCATTCCCGGGATCATGACGTGGCCAAGACGTCCTCCCATGCCGAACTCCGCGGAGAGCCGCGCCACCTTCTGCGCTTCGGCTACGGCATCGCCTGTTCCCCGATCGAGATTGGGTGGCACCAACTCGAGCGCGACGGTTCTCATGGACACAAGTACCTACTGACCCACGACGACCAGGAGGTCGCCGCCTTCGACTTGCGCGGTCGGGGCGACCGCGATTCTGGCGATGGTGCCGGACTCCGGTGCCGTGATCGCCGCTTCCATCTTCATCGCCTCGATGGTGGCGATGGACTGGCCGGCCTCGACGGTGTCTCCCTCGGCGACGTTGACCGTGACCACACCCGCGAAGGGGGCACCAATGTGCGCCGGGTTGGCCCGGTCGGACTTCTCGGCGACCGGCACCTCGCTGGCGATACTGCGGTCCCGCACCATGATCGGGCGCAACTGTCCGTTGAGGATGCACATCACAGTGCGCATACCCCGCTGGTCGGGTTCTGAGACCGCCTCCAGCCCGATCAGCAGCTCGACTCCGGGATCCAGCTTGACCCGATGCTCCTCGCCATGACGCAGACCGTAGAAGAACTGGTTCGCGCTCAGCCGTGAGGTGTCGCCATACTCGTCGCGATGGGCCTCGAACTCGGCTGTGGGACCAGGGAACAACAGCCGGTTGAGAGTTGCCTGGCGTTTCGGTCCTGGCGCGGCCAACACGGTTTCGTCCTCGGCGGACAATTCCTGCATGGGCTTGGCCAGACCCCTGCCGTCGAGAGCCTTCGTGCGCAAGGGTTCCGGCCAGCCGCCCGGCGGGTCACCGAGTTCGCCACGCAGGAACCCGATCACACTGTCGGGGATGTCGTACCGAGCCGGGTTCGCCGCGAAGTCATCAGCATCGATCCCGGCTCCGACCATGGCCAGCGCCAGATCTCCCACCACCTTGCTCGACGGGGTGACCTTTACCAACCGACCCAATATCCGGTCTGCGGCAGCGTAGTTCGCTTCGATGTCCTCGAAACGACTACCCAGACCGAGTGCGATGGCCTGCTGACGCAGATTGCTCAGCTGACCGCCCGGGATTTCGTGGGTGTAGACCCGACCGGTCGGGAATGAAGGACCGGACGCCGCAACATCAAACGGCGCGTAGACACGGCGCAGTGCCTCCCAATACGGCTCAAGGTCACACACCGCGTCCAGCGACAAGCCGGTGTCGTACTCGGTGTGCGCGGCGGCGGCCACGATTGAGGACAGCGCTGGCTGACTTGTCGTGCCCGCCAATGGAGCTGCGGCGCCGTCAACAGCATCGGCGCCGGCCGTCCACGCTGCCACGTAGGTGGCCAGTTGACCACCCGGAGTGTCATGGGTGTGTACGTGCACCGGGAGGTCGAACCGTGATTTCAGAGCCGACACCAAAGTGGCAGCCGCCGGTGCGCGCAACAACCCCGCCATGTCCTTGATCGCCAACACATGCGCTCCGGCCTGCACAATCCGTTCGGCCAGGCGTAGGTAATAGTCCAGCGTGTAAAGACGTTCGCGGGGGTTGGAGAGGTCACCGGTGTACGACATCGCGACTTCTGCGACGGTCGTGCCCGTATGGCGGACGGCGTCGATGGCCGGACGCATCGAATCCACATTGTTGAGTGCATCGAAGATCCGGAAGATATCGACACCTGTCGCCGCTGCCTCATCGACGAACGCACGCGTCACCGTCTCCGGATAAGGCGTGTAGCCCACCGTGTTCCGGCCCCGCAGCAGCATCTGGAGGCAGATGTTGGGCAGCGCTTCGCGCAGCGCCGCCAACCGCTCCCACGGGTCCTGTTTGAGAAACCGTAGCGAGACGTCGTAGGTCGCACCGCCCCAGCACTCGACGGACAGCAGTTGCGGCATCATCCGGGCGATGTACGGGGCGACGCGCAGCAGTCCACTGGTACGCACCCGGGTGGCCAGCAGCGATTGATGCGCATCGCGAAAGGTGGTGTCGGTGATGCCGATTGCTCTGCCGTCGCGAAGCCAGGCGGCGAACCCTTCGGGCCCCAATTCGGTCAGGCGTTGCTTGGAACCCGAGGGCGGGACAACGCTCAGATCGCACTCGGGCAGCTTGTCGCGTGGGTACACGGCAGACGGCCGCGGGCCGTGCGGCTGGTTGACGGTGACATCGGCCAGGTAGTTGAGAATCCTGGTGCCGCGGTCGGCGCTACCGCGCGCAGTGAGCAGCTGGGGTCGTTCCTCGATGAACGACGTCGTCACCCGACCCGCGATGAAGTCCGGATCGTCCAGAACCGCCGCCAGGAACGGGATGTTGGTCGATACTCCACGAATCCGGAACTCCGCCACCGCGCGTCGAGACCGCGCCACTGCCGTCGAGAAGTCGCGACCGCGACAGGTCAGCTTTACCAGCATCGAATCGAAATGCGCAGCCACTTCGGCTCCGAGATTGGTGCCGCCATCCAGGCGGACGCCGGCCCCGCCGGGTGAGCGGTAGCCGGTGATGCGTCCGGTGTCGGGGCGGAAACCGTTGGTGGGATCTTCGGTGGTGATCCGGCACTGCAGGGCAGCGCCGCGAATCTCCAACGCGGCCTGGGCGAGCCCGAGATCGGACAGTGATTCCCCGCCCGCGATCCGCAGCTGACTCGATACCAGGTCGACATCGGTGATCTCCTCGGTCACCGTGTGCTCCACCTGAATCCGCGGGTTGCACTCGATGAACACGTGCCGGCCCCGCTCATCGAGCAGAAACTCCACGGTGCCGGCGCAGGAATACCCGATCTGGCGGGCGAACGCCACCGCGTCAGTGCAGATCCGTTCTCGCAGATCGGGGTCCAGATTCGGTGCCGGCGCCAGCTCAATGACCTTCTGGTGGCGCCGCTGCACACTGCAGTCACGCTCGAACAGGTGAATCACGTTGCCCTGGGTGTCGGCCAGGATCTGAACCTCGATATGGCGCGGGTTGATCACCGCCTGCTCAAGGAACACTGTGGAGTCGCCGAAGGCGGACTGCGCTTCGCGGCTGGCCGCCTCGATCGCCTCCTTCAGGTCGGCCGGTTCGTTGACTCGACGCATCCCCCGGCCCCCGCCACCGGCGACGGCCTTGACGAACACCGGGAAGCTCATCGACTCCGCGGCGGACAGCAGCTCCTCGACCGAACTCGATGGGGCCGACGATGCCAGCACCGGGAGCCCGGCCCTACGAGCCTCTGCGATGGCGCGGGCCTTGTTTCCGGTCAGTTCCAGCACGTCGGCCGACGGTCCCACGAACGTGATGCCGGCCCGCTCGCAGGCCCGTGCCAGCTCGGGGTTCTCCGAGAGGAAGCCGTAGCCGGGATAGATCGCATCTGCGCCGGCATGCTGCGCCACCCGGATGATCTCGTCGACCGATAGATAGGCCCGAACCGGATGTCCCTCCACGCCAATCTGATACGACTCATCAGCCTTCAGCCGGTGCTGAGAATTACGGTCCTCGTATGGATACACCGCCACTGTCGCGATGCCACGTTCATACGCGGCCCGGAAGGCGCGGATCGCGATCTCGCCACGATTGGCGACCAGAACCTTGGAGATCACGAGAGCGCGCGCTGCGGCTGTCCGCTGTAGTCACTGAGCGGCCGGATCAGGGCGTTCGATGCGGCCTGCTCCATGATGTGCGCCGTCCAACCGGTGATCCGACTCATCACGAAAAGCGGTGTGAAGCTGGGAATGTCGAAGCCCATCAGGTGGTACGCCGGCCCGGTCGGAAAGTCCAGGTTGGGTTTGATCCCGGTGGCGGCGAGCATGTTCTGTTCCAGACGGTCGTAGATGTCCAGCCAGCGCTGGCCATCGCGCACTGCCGCAATGTGTTGCAGAGCGGCCTTCATGGTGGGCACCCGGGAGTCACCGTTCTTGTACACCCGATGGCCGAATCCCATCACCTTGTCCTTGCGGGAAAGCTTGCCATGCAGCCACTCCGCAGCACGGTCGGCCGAGCCGATTTCGAGCATGTCGTGCATCACGGCCTCGTTGGCGCCGCCGTGCAGCGACCCCTTCAAAGCGCCGATGGCGGCCGTGACCGCACTGTAGATGTCCGACTGGGTCGAGGTGACCACGCGTGCCGCGAAGGTGGATGCGTTGAAGCTGTGTTCGGCATAGAGAACCATCGACTGCTCGAATGCGTCGACGATCATCGGGTCCGGCACCTCACCGAAACACATGTTGAGGAAATTCTCCGAGTAGCCCATGTGGCTGTGTGGAGCAATCGGTTCCAGCCCGCGACGCCTGCGCATATCGGCCGCGACGATGGTGGGCAGAACCGCGAACATCCGCAGCGACTTGGCGAAGTTGGCCGAGGGACTGCTGTCATCCTCTTCCGGGTCCTCCGCGCCCAGGTAGCTGATCGCGGTACGCACCACGTCCATCGGATGGCAGTTGTCCGGCAGCTTGGCCAGCAGTGACTGCATGGAGCGGTCGATGCGGCGCGAGGCCCGCTCCCGCTGGGTGAACATCGCCAGTTCCTGGTCGGTCGGAAGTTCGCCGTGCCACAGCAGGTAGGCCACCTGCTCGAAGCTGCAGTGGGCGGCCAGGTCCTGCACCGGGTAGCCGCGGTAGGTCAGGGTGTTGGTCTCGGGCACCACCTTGGAGATGGCGGTGGTGTCGACCACCACCCCGGCCAGGCCCTTGTGGATCTTCGGCTTGTCGGCGGTGCCGTTCGCGATAATGGTCACTGCGTTGCCCCTTGCAGCGAGAAGTTGTAGATATCGGAGTCGAACTGGTTGTAATCGGTGTAGCGCAGCAACTCGTAGAGCCGGCTGCGGTGTTGCATCTGATCCAGAAGTCCGGATTGCGTTCCTGCCGAGTCAATTTCACGCAGGCCCACTTCAACCGCATGCATGGCCAGGCGCAGCGTGGTGACCGGGTAGATCACCATGTTGTAGCCGATCTCGGACAACTGTCGCGTCGTCAGCAGTTCGGACTTGCCGAATTCGGTCATGTTGGCCAGCAGCGGAACGTCCACCGCCTCGCGGAACTGCTCGAAATCTCCAGGGGTGTGCAGCGCCTCGGTGAAGATCAGGTCGGCACCGGCATCTGCGTAGGCCTTGGCCCGGTCGATGGCCGCGGGAATCCCCTCGATACCCGCGGCGTCGGTGCGGGCGCAGATGATGAAGTTCGGATCCCTGCGCGCGGCGACCGCAGCCCGCAGACGCTTGACCATCTCCGAGGTCTCGACCACGGCCTTGCCGTCGAGATGCCCGCACCGCTTGGGGTTCACCTGGTCCTCGAGGTGAAGACCGGCCAAGCCCGCATCCTCGAGGAGCGTCACGGTGCGGGCCGCGCTCATCGGCTCGCCGAATCCGGTGTCGGCGTCGATGAACGTCGGAAGGTCGGTGACCGAGGCGATCTGGGTGCCCCGGCCGGCTACCTCGGTCAGCGTCGTCAACCCGATGTCCGGCAGGCCCAGATCTGCGGACAGCACCGCACCGGATACATAGACGCCGTCGAAGCCGATCTCGGCGACCAGCTTGGCCACCAGCGGAGAGAACGCACCGGGAAAGCGCAGGAGCCGACCGGACTCCAACCCACGGCGGAACTTTCGGCGCTTCTCCGAGGCCGGTGTCGCAGAGCCGAGTAACCCGCCCGCGCTCACCGGAAAATCCCCGAGGGAATCGTCGGCGCCTTGTCCAGGACCCGCGGATCGACCCGGACATTGAGTGCACCGAGCCCGCCGGATTTGGTCACTGAAACGTTCTCGACCGCACTCAGGAACCGTTGCCGCTCTTCGGCTTCCACGACGCCGTCGGCCAGCTCGGCGAACTTGGCGACGTACTGCTCACGTGCGAACGGGCGCGCGCCCAGCGGGTGGGCATCGGCGACCGCGAGTTCGTCGACGATGGTCTCACCGCTCTTGAGGGTGATGACGGCCTTCGCGCCGAACGCCTTCTCATTCGGATCATTCGAGTGATAGCGCCGCGTCCATTCCGGATCCTCGACGGTGGAGATCTTGCGCCACAGCTCAATGGTGTCCGGTCGGTGGGCCCGCTCCGGGGCGTACGACCGCTCGTGGTGCCAGGTGCCGTCCTGTAACGCGACGGCGAAGATGTACATCACCGAGTGGTCCAGCGTCTCGCGGGACGCGTCGGGATCGAATTTCTGCGGGTCATTGGATCCGGTGCCGATCACCACGTGGGTGTGGTTGCTGGTGTGCAGCACGATGGTGGCGATCTGATCAAGATCACCGATACGCTCGCGCATCCGGCGGGCCAGGTCGATCGGTGCCTGACTCTGGTACTCCGCCGAATGTTCCTTGGTATAGGTGTCCAGGATGGCGCGCTTGGGCTCTCCCGGAGCCGGCAGCGGCACCTGGTAGGTATGGTCCGGGCCCGACAGCAGCCAGGCGATCACCCCGTCCTCGCCTTCCCAGATCGGGGCGGGCGATCCCTCACCGCGCATCGCACGGTCGACGGCCTCGATGGCCACCTTGCCTGCCCACGCCGGCGCGTAGGCCTTCCAGCTGGAGATGAGCCCCTTGCGCGACTGGCGGGTGGCAGTGGTCAGGTGCAGGGCCTGACCGATTGCGGCGTAGATGGTTTCGGGGTCGAGCCGCAGCATGGTGCCGAGGCCGGCGGCCACCGACGGTCCCAGGTGGGCGACATGGTCGATCTTGTGCTGGTGCAGGCAGATTCCCTTGACCAGATCGACCTGCACCTCGTAGGCGGTGGCGATACCGCGGATCAGGTCGGCGCCGTTCACACCGAGCTGCTGGGCCACGGCGACCAGCGCGGGGATGTTGTCACCCGGATGGGAGTACTCGGCGGCCAGGAAGGTGTCGTGGAAATCCAATTCGCGGACTGCGACGCCGTTGGCCCAGGCCGCCCATTCGGGTGAGACCGTGCCGTCGACGCCGAACACCGCGGCACCTCTCGGTGTCTTGTGCGCGAGCGCCTGGGCACGCGCCACCGTTACCGGCCGGCGAATCACCGACGCGGCCGACACCGCGGCGTTGTCGATGATCCGGTTGATCACCATCGCCTCGGTCTCGGGCGGTACCGCTACCGGGTCGGCGGCGATCTCGGCGATCTTCCAGGCCAAGTGTTCGCTACGCGGGAAGTCCTCGGCGCTGCGCCGTGTTCTGACGTCATGTTCAAGCATGATCCGCACGGTACGCAGATGCGATCACCGGGGAAACCACCTGTAAATGCGTATTTTTGTGTCCTTCCACGGCCACTTTTGCGAATGTTGTGAAAGCCGATCGGGGTAGCCTCGTCTTCGGTGACGAAGACATTCGCCGGCGCCCGTCTGCGACGGCTACGTGACGAGAGAGGCCTGACCCAGGTCGCGCTGGCGCGCGCTCTGGGATTGTCGACGAGCTACGTCAACCAGCTGGAGAACGATCAGCGCCCGATCACGGTCCCGGTGTTGCTGGCCCTGTCCGACCGCTTCGATCTGCCGACCCACTACTTCGCCCCCGATGCTGACGCGCGGCTGGTGTCGGACCTGCGCGAGATCTTGACGGACAGCGCCACCACCGCGCAGATCGAAGAGCTCGTCGCCCGCATGCCCGAGGTCGGTCAGACCATGGTGAGCATGCATCGCCGTCTGCACGATGCCACCGCCGAACTGGAGGCCGTGCACGGTCGGGCCAACCTGGACGCGCAGGCGGGTACGCAGCAGCCCATGCCTTTTGAAGAGGTACGCGACTTCTTCTACGACCGCCGCAACTACATCGACGCACTCGACCGTGCCGCCGAGAATCTGTTCGCCCGTCACCGCCTCCAGATCGGAGGGCTCGACCGGCAACTGGCCGACTTGCTGTCCAGCGAGTTCGGCATTTCGGTCGTAGTAGACGACGGGGATGTGTTGGGTTCAAGCGTGAAACGCCGGTACCAGCCCGAAGCCGGCACGCTCCACGTCGCGCGATGGCTGCTGCCCGGCCAGCGCGCATTCCAGCTCGCCACCCAGATCGCTTTGTTGCTGCACTCCGAGCTGATCAACTCCATCGTGGCCACCGATGACCAATTGAGCTCGGAGGCAAGGGATGTGGCCCGTATCGGGCTGGCCAACTACTTCGCGGGCGCCCTGTTACTCCCCTACCGGATGTTCCTGTCCGCCGCCGAGGATCTGCGCTACGACATCGACCAGCTTGCCCGCCGTTTCGAGATGGGATTCGAAACCATCTGCCATCGGCTGTCCACTCTGCAGCGGCCGGACGCCCGCGGCGTCCCGTTCATCTTCGTTCGCACCGACAGTGCGGGGAACATCTCGAAGCGCCAGTCCGCCACAGCCTTTCACTTTTCCCGGGTGGGCGGAAACTGTCCACTATGGGTGGTGCATCAGGCGTTCTCCCGTCCCGGCGAGTTCTTGACCCAGGTCGCTCAGATGCCTGACGGACGGAGCTATTTCTGGATCGCGAGAACCTCGGCGTCAGCGCCGAGCCGGTACCTGGGTACACCCAAGAGTTTCGCGATCGGGCTCGGCTGCGATCTGAGCCATGCCGACAAGCTCGTCTATTCGGTGGGCATCGATCTGAGTGATCCCGAAGCCACGGTGCCCATCGGAGCAGGTTGCCGGATATGCGACCGACCGGCCTGCCCACAGCGGGCGTTCCCTTATGTGGGTAGGCCAGTCCATGTCGACCCGCAGACCAGCAGCAATCTGCCCTACTCGCCGACAGCGTGACCAGCGTTGTCGATGTTCGGGGGCGCGGAGCCGAGCAGGTGTGCAATCCCCAAGGTCAATGCGGGAGAATAGTCCGGTGGACTGCGTTGTGGCACGTGAGGCGCTTTCGGCGCGCCTCGATGGGGAGCGTGAGCCGGTCCCCTCTGCACGCGTCGACGAGCATGTACGCGATTGCCCGGAGTGCACCACCTGGTACGACCGGGCCGGGGTTCAAGCCCTGCAATTACGCGATTTGGCCAACACCGCGCTGATCGGCGCGGTGAACGGACGCCCGAACCGCGGGGCAGGTGCGATGAGCGGGCTGCGGCAACGGCTGAGCCCCCACCTGCTGACCATCGCAATCGTCGTCATCGGGGTGGCCCAGATGGGTTTGGCGATCGCACAAGCGGCAGGCATCAATTTCGGGATGGTTGCCGCGCATCACGGCTCGGCCAGCGGGGCTCATTTACTCAACGAGTCCACGGCGTGGTCGGCGGCGCTGGGAATCGCGACGATTGTGATGGCGTTCCGCCGGCGAATCGCGCCCGGTCTCGCCTGTGTGCTGGTGATCTACTGCGGATTCCTGGCCTATTACGTGGTGTCGGATGCACTGGCGGGGCAGGTGACCTCGGTCCGTGTCCTGAGTCATGTCCCGGTGGTGTTGGCTGCGGCCGTCTCGATGTGGGCGTCGCGCACCAAGCGCCCACACCACCCGTCACCCCGGGCACACGGTGAGGATGACGAATCGGGCCCGGCCGAGCCGAGCCGTCGTCATCTCCGAGCCGCGGATGACCCCGCCGCCTGAGCGGCTTACAACATCACGCCGAACATGATCGCCATTCCCGCGGCCATCATGGCCCGGCACAGCGTTCCGAAATGCGAGAACGCCGGAGTTTCGGACTGCTGACGTGCCGCGAAATATCGGTACAGCCACACGGCGGTGGCGATCACGAAACCGATTGTCAACAGCCAGTTGATGGCAGGGATCCAGGGCGGCGGCTGCACCGAGACGTGCTCCATGACCATCGCCGTGCCGCCATGATGTCCGGCCATGTGCGTCACCTGCATGTCGTGACCGTCCGCGGCGACCGTTTCGGTATGCCGTCCAAGCACATTGCCGTTCATGACGGCATACATCCAGACCATCGCCGACATCATCGCGGCGTGACAGCCGTCGACCACCCGTCCTTGCGTCGCCCCGGACCTCAGCGCGCCGGCCAGAAACCAGACAACGGCAGCCAGGAAGAAGAGCATCGGGCCCAGCGTCGGCAGCTCGGCTCCCCTCGGCCAGGCCATCACCATCATGGCGATGGCCATTGCCAAGTGGAGTAACTGGCTCACCGCAGCGCTCGGGCGGCCACGAGAGCCCACCAGGGCGTAGGTGCACTCAACCGCACTCAGGGCGAACAACACGGTCACCACCCAGCGGAGGGCAAGATCGGCGATCATTCCGGGTCCTGTCTACAAGAGTGTTGGGGTGCGGTCGTCCTCTGTTGGTCGCAGGCGCGGGCGCCAGAGTTCCCGCACCCGTCAGCACTACGACACGTTGTCGTAGAATCGCATGGCCGCAACGTGTTGCTCGTTTCCGCGGCGGAAGGCCGGTTCGACTATGGCGCGTGTGCGCATGTCCACTGCGGCCGGGGTGTGGCGGGGACGCCTGACACTGCTCGGCATCGTCGCAGGTTGCACTGTGGTGCTGTTCATGTGCGCCTCGCAGCTGGGCGCACAGCGGCTGGATGCGGCGGGGATCGCTGACCCGGGAACAGCCACCAGCGCAGCTCGGTTGCTCGGGCACTGGTTCGGCACCCTGGCAGGCGCGGTGTGCGTCGGAGCTCTCGTCTGGATTGTGACGACCGCGATACCTCGCGACGACGGGCGAATCGACGCGGCGTCCTTTTCCGCGCATCTGCTTGTCGAACGCATCGCGATCGTCTGGGTCTGCTGCACCACCGCGATGGTCGTCGTCTCGGCGTCGGCCGATGCGGGAATTCCGATCAGCCGGCTCGTCTCCGGTCCCGGCCTCGGCAGCACCATCGCCGCCTCCGAGGCCGCTCGCGGGTGGTGCGTGGCGGCGTTGTGCGCGCTGGCGCTGGCCGTCGGCGTGCGTTTTACCTTCCGCTGGGTCGGACATTGTGTGGCTCTGCTGCCGGCGTTGGTCGGAGTGGTCGCGGTACCGGTGACCGGCAATGCCGGGCAGGGGCCGGATCATGACATCGCCACGAGCGCCGTGATCGTCTTCTCGGTGGTTGTCGCGGTATGGGCCGGAACGAAAATCGTCTCGGCTGGATTGGCCGACGTCGTGCTTCGACGCCGGGTCCAGGTGTTGCAGCTGGCATGCGGATCGGTCGCCATCGTCTACGGCGCCCTCCTGGCCACGCTGATGTTGGGCGGGTTGCCGCTCCTGGGTTCGGCCTACGGGCGGGCCGTGGTGGTCGCGGGGGTGCTGCTAGCGCTGGTGTGGGTTGGCGACGGCGCGCTTCTGCTGACGCGCGGTACCCCGTCGCGACTGGTCAACACCGTGTCTGCGGCCGCGGTGATCGTCGTCACCGCGGCGGTGGCGCTCGCCGCGAGCAGTGTGCCGCCGCGATTCACCGTCCACGAGTTCTCAACGTGGGACGTCTTTTTGGGCTATCAACTCGATGCACCCCCGAGCGTGGTCAGCCTGCTCACGGTGTGGCGGTTCGACCCGCTGATCGGAACGGCAGCCATCGTGCTCGCACTTGGCTATCTCCTCGCGGCGACGCTGCTGCGGCGACGGGGTGACTACTGGCCGGTGGGACGCACGATCGCCTGGTCCCTGGGTTGCGCGGCCCTGCTGGCCACCACGAGTTCCGGTGTGCGGGCCTACGGTTCGGCGATGTTCAGCGTGCACATGGGTGAACACATGGCGCTCAACATGTTTGTCCCGGTGCTCCTGGTGCTCGGCGCGCCGGTGACGCTCGCGCTACGGGTGCTGCCCACCGCGCCGAAGGGTGAGACGCCTGGTCCCCGCGAGTGGCTCGTATGGCTCGTGCACGCCCCGGTGACGCGATTCCTGTCGCACCCGGTGACGGCGTTCATGCTGTTCGTAGGCTCGCTCTACCTCGTGTACTTCACGCCCTTGTTCGATACCTTGATCCGGTATCACTGGGGCCACGAGTTCATGAGCGTGCATTTCCTGCTGACCGGCTACCTGTATTACTGGGGAATCATCGGCATCGACCCCGGACCGCGTCGCCTGCCCTTCCTGGGGCGGCTCGGGCTCCTGTTCGCCGTGATGCCCTTCCATGCCTTCTTCGGTATCGCCACGATGACGATGACGTCATCCCTGGGCGAGAGCTTCTATCGGTCCGTCAATCTTCCTTGGCTGCAGAGCATTTCGGATGACCAACACCTGGGCGGCGCCATCGCGTGGGGTTCGAGCGAGCTGCCGGTGCTCATCGTGGTCATTGCCCTGGTGACCCAATGGGCACGTCAGGATCGCCGAGCGGGCGCGCGGGAGGACCGCCACAGCGACCGCGGGTACGACGACGAACTCGACGCCTACAACGCGATGCTCAGCGAGCTCGCCCGCAACCGGCGCTGAGTCTCAAGTCATTCGGCTGCGTCGGACCCGCATGTGCAGTTGCTCCCGCAGGTGCAGTTTTCGCACGTACAGTTCGGGTTGTCGCACTTCGTCGACTCGGCTGTCTCATTGCTGGTCATGCATGTGAGATTACGCCGACGGCTTGCTGGACCCTCCCGTAATTGCGCAACCGCAGGCTGTTCGACACGACCAGGAATGACGACACCGCCATCGCCGCACCGGCGATCAACGGGTTCAACAGACCTGCCGCCGCGATCGGAATCGCCGCGATGTTGTACCCGAAGGCCCAGATCATGTTGACCCTGATGGTCCGCATCGTCGCCCGGGCCAGACCCAACGCCTGCGGGACCGAATCGAGGTTGTCGCGCACGAGGATGATGTCGGCCGCGCCGATGGCCACATCGGTGCCCCGGCCGATGGCCAGGCCCAGGTCAGCACAGGCCAACGCGGGACCGTCGTTGATTCCGTCGCCGACCATGGCCACCACCCGGCCCTGGTCGCGCAACTTCTCGATCGCGCCGACCTTGTCCTCGGGCAGCACCTCGGCGACTACGTCGTCGATGCCCACCGCCGCACCGATCGCGGCCGCCGTTGCGGCGTTGTCGCCCGTCAACAGCATGGTTTTCATGCCCTCGGCATGCAGTTGTGCGATAGCGCCGGCCGCCGACTCCTTGACGGCGTCGGCAACGCAGATGGCACCGCAGACGGTGTCGCCACAGGCGACGAATACGACTGTCTGGCCTTGCGACTCGCCCATCTTGCGGGCCGCGGCAAGGTTGGCCGGCACCACGCGGTCCCGGCTCACCCAGGCAGGACGCCCGACGACAACGGCCACGCCGTCCACGGAACCGGCCACACCGTGGCCGGCGAACGCCTGGAAGTCCTCCACCGCGGCGGAGTCCTGTTCCCTGGTGGCGGTGACGATCGCATGGGCCACCGGATGTTCGGATGCCGACTCGACTGCCGCCGCATGTCCGAGAACCTCGTCCTCGCTCCATCCGTCGGCTGCGACGACGGTGATGACCTCGGGTTGTCCGGTGGTCAGGGTGCCGGTCTTGTCGAACACGACCGTGTCGACTGCGCGAATCGCCTCCAGGGCGCGGTGCCCCTTGAGGAAGATCCCCAGCTGGGCGCCGCGGCCCGAGGCCACCATCATCGCGGTCGGGGTCGCCAGTCCCAGCGCGCAAGGGCAGGCGATCACCAGGACGGCGAGGGCGGACGATACCGCCCGGTTGACGTCGCCATCGGTCAACAGCCAACCGATGGCGGTGGCCGCCGCGATCACCAGCACACACGGCACGAATACCGCGGCGATGCGGTCGGCCAGTCTCTGCGCGTCGGCTTTCTGCGCCTGCGCCTGCTCCACCAGGCGGACCATCCCGGCGAACCGGGTGTCGGGTCCCACCGCGGCGGCCTCGACGATCAGGCGGCCATCGAGCACCACGGTGCCACCCACGACACTCGAACCTTCTTGGGTCTGTACCGGTTTGGACTCTCCGGTCATCGCACTCACGTCCACCGCGGCCGCCCCGCTCACCACAAGACCGTCGGCCGCGATGGCCTCGCCGGGACGAACGACGAAACGCTGGCCCTCCTTGAGCTCGTCGGCGGGCAGCACGAGCTCGCTGCCGTCGGCGAGCAGCACCGTCACCGACTTGGCGCCGATCGCCGCGAGCGCCCGCAGGGCTCCCCCGGCACGGGAGCGGGCCCGGGCTTCGAAGTAGCGGCCCGCGAGCACGAAAACCGTGACGCCGGCGGCGACCTCGAGGTAGATGGCATCGCTGCCGAGGAGCGCCTGCCAGACGCCCGCGGCGTGATAGGTCTGGTGATCGAAGAAGATCGTGTACATCGACCACACGGTGGCGGCCGTGACGCCGATGGAGATCAAGGTCTCCATGGTCGAGGTCCCGTGCCGGGCGTTGCGCAGCGCACTGCGATGGAACGGCCATGCGGCCCACGTGACAATCGGCGCCGCCAACGCGGTGAGCACCCACTGCCACCCGGCGAACCGGGTGTCGGGCACCACGGCGAACATCACCGACAGGTCGGCGAGCGGGATGAACAACACGGCGGCGATCGCCAGGCGCCGGAGGAGGCTGCGGGCATGGTCGGCATCGGGGTCGACGTCGTTCGTGGAGCGCTCGGTGCGGGGGGCCGCCTGATAGCCGGCCCGCTCGATGACCGCGCACAGCTGCTCGACGCCGACGTCCGGGGCGGCTTCCACGGTGGCGACGCGTGTGGCGAAGTTCACTGACGCCCGTACCCCGTCGACCTTGTTGAGTTTGTTCTCCACGCGGGCAGCGCAGGCCCCGCACGACATTCCTGTGACATCGAGCGCAATGCGCTGGGCCACCTCTTTGTCGGGGACAGTTGCTGTTGTCACCACCACTCCCAATTGCTCATTCACCACGCCGGCGGCATAGGTCACCGACTAGATAGTCGGTTCGGCCCGATGCCGAGTTCCCGGGCGTCATCGAATAATGTCGATGGCTGTGACTACCGAACGCAGCGAGGATCACGTTACGCGGCTGGCCTTCGCCGCCGGCCGCGGTGATTCGGCGGCGCTCGAGCAATTCATCCGGGCCACCCAGACCGATGTCTGGAGAACCGTCGCCTACCTCGGTGATTCCGGGTCGGCCGACGACCTGACGCAAGAGACGTTCATGCGCGCCATCACCGCGCTGCCCCGGTTCAGTGGCCGGTCGTCGGCCCGTACCTGGCTGCTGTCGATAGCGCGGCGCGTCGTGGTCGACCAGATTCGGCACAAGCAGAGCCGGCCGCGTACGCAGCACGGAGTCGACGTCGAGCAGGTCCTCGACAGCTACCGCCCGGTCGGTGGGTTCGAGAAGATGGTGGAGATCCGCCTCCTGTTGGACGGACTGGATCCCGACCGTCGGCATGCGCTGTTGCTGACCCAGGTGCTCGGCCTGTCGTATGCGGAAGCGGCCGAGGTGTGTGGCTGCCCTGTCGGCACCATTCGTTCACGAGTGGCACGCGCCCGCGAAGATCTGATTGCGGCGGCCGAACGGGACGATCTGACCGGCTAGCGTTGCCGGCGGCGCTGTCGCCATCCCACAACGACGTCCACGGCCACGAATACCACCAGGCTGACACCCAACAACGGGATGAACCAGCCGACGGCGGCCGCCACGAGGACCACGGCCACCGCGGCACCGGGTGGTAGTCCGATGAGGACGCCGCGACGCGGCGCACTACCCACGGGGCGGCCCCCGGCGATGGGTCGGCGATGCCACCACAGCAGGTAACCGCGCACAATCACGGTGACCAACGCGACCGCAAGGCCCAGCAACAGGAGCTGATTGGCGATCCCGAACAGCAGTCCCATGTGCAGCTGGATGCCCCACGCGGAAAGCTTTGCCGCCAACGGCCAGTCGGCGAACCACGAAGTGTCGGTGATCTTTCCAGATGCTCCGTCGATGGCTACCGCGTTGTTCGACATCACCCACGGCTGGCGGGTCTGCGCCACGGTGAATGCGGTATCGGCGCTGGCGGGGATGCCGACCTCGACGCTGCCGCCGACACCGGCGTCACGCGCGGCTTTGAGCACTCGGTCGAGGTCGTCCACCCGCGGAGCGCCGCCGCGGCCGGCGGAGGCCGGCACCGGCTCGCTGTGATGTCCTTCGTGGCCGGACATCACGGCTTGCGGCGGGCCGCCGAGCGCCGTCGATACCGACGGCGTCGTCCATGACAGTGCGGTGCGCAGAGCGGTGACATTGTCGCCGGCGAACCGGGACCACGTCAGTCCCGTCGCCGACAGGAACAGCAACCCGATGGCGATCCAGATCCCCACCGCCCCATGCCAGTTCAGCGTTCGGGCCCGGCCCTGGACGGCACGGTCGAGCGTCAGCAGCCTGGGTTTCGTGTCGCCCCGCCGCGACATTCGCCGGTACCTGCCCCACCACAGGAACATCCCGGCCAACGCGATCAACCACAGCCACGACGCCGCGAGCTCGCTGTACAGGCGGCCCGGTTCGCCGAGATGCAGGCTGCGGTGCAACTGATCGATCCAGGTGCGCAGCGGTAGCGCACCGCTGCTGCCGTAGACCGTCAGTTCCCCGTGCGAGGCGCCCGTCACCGGGTCGATGAAGACGGCATGACGTTCGGACTCACCCAATGACGGATCGTCGAACATGACCCGGGTGGTCTCACCGGGACCGGTCGCTGGGCGTATTGCGGTAACCGGGAGGTCGGGCCGTTCGGCCTGCGCAGCCCGAACCTGTTCGGCGACCGGCAGCATGTCACCGCTGCTGTGGGATTGCAGCTGATCGCGATAGGCGAACTGCTCGATGGTGGGTGCGATGGCGTAGAGCCCGCCGCTGACGGCCGCGACCAGCAGGAAGGGCCCGACGAAGGTCCCCGCATAAAAGTGCAGGCGCAGCAGGAACGCGCGGTAGTGCGCTGTCCGCTCCGGGGGCGGGGCCGACGGCTCCGGCATCGGTGACGTCGGGCTGTCATCGGTGGTTGTCGACGGGTTCTCGCCCATGGCTCCTCAGTGGTCGAACGGTCCTCGATAAGAGTGGTCGTTCCGGCCACGTCGACAGTTCCCGAGGGATATTCAGCTATTCAGCGGCCCATGTGCCCGACGGTCACCCAGCGGACAGCCCTCGACACCAGCGAGGCTGGTCTCTGGGGCGGCCCATCAGACGACGAGGCAGCGTCGTCGTCGACGGCGGTGCACTCTTCGGCGTGGTATCCGGCCTGTTCAACGGCATCACAGAGGTCGGCGACACTGATGTCGTGGCGGGCATCAATGGTCGCGATCTTGGTGGAGATGGCCACCGAGGCGTGCACTCCGTCGATCTTGTTCAGCTTGTTCTCGACCCGGCGCGAGCATGCTCCGCAGGACATTCCGGTCACGTCGAGTCGGATTCGTCGGGTACCTGATGCCTCGGTACGGTGTGCGGCTACGTCTGTCACTGCCATCCCTCACTGTCTAACGGCGTCTGGTTGATAAGTCGTTGGGCAAGCGTGTCCAGTTCCCGAACATCCCTGGGCGAGCAGATTCTGCAACGACGGCGGTTTCGCCACGAGCTCGCCGACGGATCGGACACCGAGCGGGAGGACCGGGTACGCGGCCAGGTACTCCGCATAGGAGCGTCCACCGAGCCTCGTACCTAAGCCGATCCACGCGTCTATCACCGACCAACGCCGCGGATTCGCCTTCGCCCAATCACTTTCATCCAGCCGGCGCTTCCATTCGTGACTGTCGACCTCTTCGGAGGCAACCGTGCCGAGCAATTCCCGGTACGCCACCGCCTCCCCGCGCATCACATGCATCCCGGATCCCAGCTCGTCCGGTCCACCGAACTCCGGCAACCTGCGAAGAATGCTCTCCGCGGCCGCGCGGCCGGTTGTCACTTCCTCGGTCAACTCCACCGCCGGATAGGCCTGGAGCGCATGGCAGGCATCCACGACCGACACCAGGATGTCGGCGGAGCCGCACACCTGTTCCGGTGTCCCCAAAACCCGGGGCAAGCGCACGATCGTGAAGTCGAGATCTCGGACCGCCCCGGCAATTGCCAATTCCGCGAGTGCCTTTGAGGCTGCGTACGGGTACGGAGCCTGACGCGGGTCGACCACGTGTGGCGCGTCGACATCCGCATTGACGACGTACGTCGACAGGTGCACCAGCCGGGCACCCGAAGTCGCGCACGACTCAGCCATGGCCGCCACCAATTCCACATTGGCCGAACGCAGTTCACGGTAGGGAACCACCACATTGGTGTTCCCGATGCAGTTGACCAGGGTCCGGGTGCCGGTCTCGCGGATCAGCTCCCCCAACTCCACCGCACCGCAACCGGGGGCGAGACGTTCGATCCGCACACCCGGCGTGCCGCGAAGCTCCGTCCAAACCCCGTCGTCGGGCGGGACTGACCGCAGGGCCAGCACCACGTCGGGACGTGGTGCGCCCGAACGCCTCAGCTCCAGAATTGCCTCGGCGAATCCGGTGCCCAGAACTCCCGACGCACCCACCACCAGGACCGGCTGTGCACCATGGGCTGAGGATCGCCTGAGGTTCGACGCCGCACGGGCGCGCCGCGTCGACAGTGTGGTGAAGTCACGTTCGATGTCTGCCGCGGTGTCGGCGTCCATCCAGTTGTCTGTGCCCGACATGTCATCCAGCAGGTTCGCCGCGGAATCGGCACTGATCAGATCCAGAATCGACACCTGGCGGCCGAGATACCTGCGCGTATCGGGCAGGATTCGCACGAGATCCAACGAGCCGATGCCTTCCCGCAAGAGCGACGCATGCGGCGTGATCGGCCTTTCGAGGTGGGCGCTCCACAGAGCGGCGAGACCGCCCGCCCGTTCTCCAGCGTCGGCATCGACTCGCAGACCATCTCCTGAAACGGCCGATGTTCGCAGCCTGGTCGTGTCCGTCTTCCCGTTGGTTTTTCTGGAGATGCTCGCGACGCCCAAAACGACGAACGACGGCACCCGCGAATCCACCAGGATGCTCCTGATACGTGCTGCCGCAGCGGGGTCTTCGCTACCGTCGCGGGTCCAGTGGGTCGTGAACCAGACCCAGAGACCACCGTTGTGAAGTTCGACGGCAACATCGACCACCGCACGGTCTGCCACGATGCGTCGGGTGATCTCGGCGGTATCGACCCGCTTGCCGGAGACCTTGACGACTGCGTCCTTGCGGCCCGCGAAGATCGGGTATCCGTCGCCGTCGATCGTTACCCGGTCGGCGGTCGCAAAGGCGGGTTGCCGCCGGCCATCGGGAGCGGTGACCAGTCCGAAACTGGCACTGTGCACGCCGAGATAGCCGTCGGCCACCATATCCCCCACCACCACGACTTCGCCGAATGCGGTCACCACCGTGTTCGGAACGAGCGGTCGCCCGAGTCGAAGGCGTGCACCGTGCTCGACCACCCGGCTGCCATCAACGATCGGCAAGTAGGTCACCACGACCGTGGTTTCTGTCGGGCCGTAGCTCGACACCAGTGAGATGTTCTCAACGCCGGAGGTATTGATCCACTTGTCGACGGTGGTCGGACGGACGGGCTCGCCACCGATCACAATCTGTCGGAGCTGCGAATGGCCGAGGCCGGCGATCGCGTCGACGTCCTCACACCACAGATGCCACAACGCGGTCGGCAAGTCCACGACGGTCGCCCCGTACGTCACCAGATCGCTGGTAAGCGCCTGCAGATCGCCGGCTTTCAGGCCGGCCGAGCGGACAATTGCCGCTCCGCTGAGGGCGGCACCGAAGACTTCTTCGACGCTGATATCGGATGTCAGCGGTGCGCATTGGAGGATGGTGTCGTCCGGCCCCCAGCCGTAGGCCCGGGTCACTCCGATACAGAACGTCGCGAGCGCACCATGGCTGACCTGCACGAGTTTGGGTTCCCCGGTCGACCCGGACGTGGGCATGACGTAGGCAGTCCTGGTGGCCAGGTTCGGGTCGTTTGCCGTCTGTTCGATGCGTGCCTCCACCAGGGGGCGATGCTCCCCGCTGAGGGTTGGCGGGATGTTCGCCGACTCGACATCGACGATATGCGCTGCAATACCGTTGCCGTACTCGTCGATACGTTCGGCCCGCGCGCCCAGCTGATCCTTGCTGTCGCAGACGCTGTAGCCACAGCCGGCCAGGTGACACGCGATCATGAGGTCGATGGTCTCGTCGGTGTCGTCGTCGGTGAATACCACCACATCGCCTGGTGCCACATTGTTTTCGAGCAACCAGGAAATCCAGAAATCGACTCGGGGGCGACGCTCGCGGCATTCGTCGATGACCTCGGCGCGATCCAGAAACCACGCACCTGCCGGCAGATCGCTGCGGGCAGGTGCCGGTGCAACCATGCTCCGTGCGCCGTCATCGGCAATCCCGCACCACTCATCGACGGTCATCGCAATGGGCAGATCCCACATCTTCGGCATGGATTTCAGGGCAGTCGTGATCCGGTCCGCCACACCGACGGTCTGATGTGGCAGATCGGCTCGGTTCCAGATGTTGAGGGTGAGCGCGTGTCGACGCTCGTCGAGAACAGCCGCCACTGTCATCCCCTCGACCGGGCCGATATGCGTCGTCACCGGTGCGCCGGCCAAGAAGGGCGCCAGCTCGGCTGCGCAGGGGTCACGCAAAAAATTGAGTGTCAGCGTTTCCACCGAGGTGGTCCGATTGATCGCGAGATACATTCGGCGGTAGTGCTCTTCACGCAGCCAGCGGCGCCGCATGGCTTTGACATAACCCCGATCCACCGTGCGCACCACGTCCGCCACCGACGCAAATACCGAGAACCTAACGCGTTGTGCCACCGAGTTGACCAAGCACGTCGCGACATCGAGGTCGGGTGCACCGAAGCGATTGTCGACCGCGTGCACCAGGAGGGCTTCGGTCCGCTGTCGAACACTCGCGTCCACTGCCGTTGCCGCCGTCGCGACGAGCACGTTGAGCGGGACGTTCTCGCGGTCAGCCAGATCAAGGATCTGGTCGTAGTCTTCCCCGAGGATCATCGCGGATTCAATGAGAGTCCCCCTGGCCGCCGCGACCGGAGCGTCGGCGGCGGCATGTCCGTGGCTACGCTCCTCGGCGGCTGCGGTGAGCTCGCGCTGCACAGCAGAGGTCAGCCGCTCGAGCGATTCGTCGATCCGAATCGACTCCCAGCGGTGCGCCGCGACGATGTCTGCCAGGCCGTCGCTGCCACACTCGTCCTCAGCCGAGTGTCCGTGTGCGAGCGCGCGTCCGAGGTAGGCCTCGATGATGCCGATCGCGCCCCCATCGAGCAGGATGTGGTGCGCTTGGGCGTCGAGGCCACACACCAGGCCGCTGACGTCGAGATGCACGGTGTAGCGCGCCAACGGCTTTGCGATGATCCCGGATACCCACTCCTGGGTCAGCGCGGCATCGCCGGACACCTGCACGATGTCATCGACGTCCAGGCGCGGCACGAGGTCGGGATATCCGCCGGCATCGGGCGGCGCCACCAGAACACACCGCTGAAGGGGGTTGGCGAGGATGGTCTTCCGCAGAGCGGCCAGGAATTCCGTCTGCGGTATCGGCTGGAACCGGTAGCGCCTACCGATCAGGTACAGGTGGGGATCATCGTCCTGCAACACTCCGTTGTAGATGTTCAGCTGCGATCGACTCAGCGGAATATGTTGCGTATGCAGACCTTCAGACAGGTTCAACCAGCTTCTCCAACTCCTGGACCCAGCCTGCGATCGTCAGGTTGTCCGCCAGTCGCCGCGGAACATCCGACTCCCGGTCGATGCCGAGTTGCTTCATCAACAGCACGAATCGAACCGAGTCAAGCCCGAGATCTCTCAGGTCCGTCGCATCGCCGTCGATGAAATCCGATTCATCGACATAGAGCACCTCAGCGAGTGCAGCGAGGATTCTGCTTCTCGACGTCTCAACCACCGGCCACCACGCCCAAGGCCGCCCGCACGATCTTGCCGGACTGGGTACGCGGAATCTCCTGCACGATCCTGATCGTCGACGGCCTGGCCATCGGTTCCGACTCCTCCCGGAAGCGTGCCGCAATAGCGTGTTTGAGCTTCCTGGCCGCTGACTCCTCCAGCACCATCGACGAAACCACGGCCAGACCCACCAGCGCGCCGAACTCTTCGTCGGGGATCTCGTAGCAGGCCGCCTCGCTGACGCCGGCAACCCCCTCGGCGATGCGATCGACCTCGTCGGGCGCGATGTTGACGCCCCCGGAAATGATCATCTCTGACGACCGGCCCCTGATATAGAAAAAGCCGTCGTCATGACGGTCGAGAAGGTCTCCGGTGTTCACCCACCCGTCCACCAGAGCGTCGGCCGTCCGGGCGGGATGATGCCAATACCCCAGCATGTTCGCCGGCGACTTGATCCACAGTGTGCCCGTCGACGCCGAGTCAGAGCTTGAGCGCGTGGGCGGTCCGCTGCCGTCACCATCCAGGTGAACTTCCACGCCTGGATAGGGCCGCCCGACCGCGCCGGCTTCGATCCTGGCGATCGACCCGTCCTCGGTGGGGAGACACAGTGCGGTGCAACCTGTTTCGCTGAGTCCATAGACCTGCGCGGTGCGAACCCCCGCGGCTTCGACGAAGCTGACATCGGAGGCGACCGCGCGGGACCCGCCATAACCCACCATGCGTAGCGACGGCGGGACCGACTTTCCGGTGGACCGCAGTTCGGACACCAGCCGGGCCAGCAGCGTGGGCACCAGGCACGTTGTCGCGACCTCATTCACGGTGAGCATCTCGGCGAGAGACGAGGTGTTCTCGCCACCGGTGATGCACAACCCGCCCTGCATCAAACAGTTGAGGATCCACCACAGGCCACCGATGTGCGTCGCGGGCAGAGGTGAGTACGTGGTTTCGCCGACGACCCAGTCAATCCACGTCAGTTGCTCGCCCTGCAAAATGTCCGCAATGGAGTAGAAGGTCCGGTTGGGCAGCAGCACCGCCTTCGGCGCGCCTGTGGTTCCGCTGGTGAAGATCATTGCCAACGGGTCATTTGCTCCATCAACAGGGCTGCCGGGCAACGGATCTGAGTCCGCACCGCCAGCGCGGTCAGCCGCGGAGGCGATGATGTTGACGTTGAACGCAGGAATCGTCTGGAGCGAATCCGAGAGATCGGACGCCGGTAGCCGGCAGCCCGGCGCGATCAGAATCGCATCCGGCGCGGTGATCTCACCGAACCGGTCAATGGCCGCCGCGGGCAGGGCGCCATCCACCATGACTGCGATGGCCCCGGCTTTCGCGCAGGCAAGCACCGCCAGGTAGGTCTCGGGGCCGTTGTCCGAGATGACGAACACCCGACTTCCCGGAGTGACCGATCGGGAGACGAGATCGGCTGCCAGCCTGTCCACTTCAGACACGAGCTCTCGGTAGCGAATAGAACTGGTTCCGTCACAGCGACGTAGGGCGATCGCTTCTGGACGCTGTCTTGCCCGCTCAATGATGCGTTCTAACACCGTGGACGGTGGAGGTGTCATAGCCATGCTGCTCTCGTACCGGTGTCAGGGGATGTTGAGTGCTGCCAGTTCGACTTCGCCGGATGCGGCGCCGCCGTCCTCATCCCAGAATTCGACCGTGCACGGAATCTTGAGATAGCGAATCGTTCGGTCGACAACCTCGAAGTCCTTGCACAGCAAACGTGCTGAGAAGCTCTGGGACTTGATCGGACGCTTGAACCGTGATGCCGTCGTCTTGATCAACATGCTCGGGAGCTGATAGTTGAAGTAGTCCTCGATCGACCAGCCCCGGAATTCAGGTATCACCTCGTTGAGGATTGCCGGTGCGAACGCGCTGTAGGCGAGTTGGTTGAAGCACAAGACCCACTCAGCAGCATTGAAGTGGCCGGTGTCCCGAATGTATGCGGGTTCTTTGATGCTGAAGTTCCCGACCGCCGTCACGGAGGTCTCGGTGGCCTCGTATTCCGCGTCGAGAAGATAGCGGCACCCTTTGTAAGAGTAGGGTTCCAGCACCTTGACCAGTAGTTCTTCGGGAATCGGCGACATGTGGGTGATGCCGTAGCCACTCGTGAGCACAGATAGCGTTTCGGTGGTGCTCATGCTCATACCCCATATCCCGGTGTCTTGAGGCCGTCCAGCATGGTCAGCCGATGAGTCGTCAAAGTGCCTGCAGTGGTGCCATGTTTCGCCCGGTGCATCAGGACCCGGTTGTCCCACAACACAACATCGCCGACCTCGTAATGCTGAGCGTGGATGAACGGCGAGGTGAAATCCGGATCGAGTTGGCCAGTGGCAGCCATGAGTTCCTCCAGAACGGCAGACTCCAAGGCATGTCCATGCTGGTCCTCGATTTTCGTGGTGCCCGATGCGCAGATGTAAAGGATTTCCTGCCCGGTCTTCGGGTGCCTGATCACGGTCGGCCAGGCGATCGGAGGCGTGGTCCTGGAAATCTCGTCCCACACCTCGCCGATCGGCTTGTACACATCATGCGGGCGAATCTTGATGTGGCGCCGAGGGTCATGGGTTGCGAATGTGCCACGTACCGGGTCGCGCACAGTGTCGGGCAGGGACTCCCAAACCTTGTTGAGGTCGATGAAGTAGGTCCCGCGGTCACTACCCGGCACAGCCAGCGGCACTACCATCGAGAAAGCGAACGGCTCCGGCATGAACATGTAGTCGATGTGCCAGAACGCACCGGTCCTCGGGACGCCGTGCCCCTCCTCTGTCGAGGAGACGAAGATCTCTGGGTAGTCGCTGTGGTGATAGATCGGCTCGTAGTACGTGACGACGTCACCGACGATGCGGCCCAGTTGAAGGAATTCCTCAGGAGTCGGATGGACATCTTTCAGAATCACGAGCTTGTTCTGATAGACGATCTCGCGGATCTCGTCTCTGGTGACGTCATCGAGATTCTTGGGGTCGATTCCCGTGACTTGCGCCCCGAGTCCTTCCCCCTTCACATTCAGCGTCAACTCTTCTCCCTCGTTCGGCACTGCGCGGCGCCGGTGGTGGTGGTGCGACTATCGGATTGGTCGAATCAAACCGGTTGAAAGTTCCCGCTATTCACGGGTCTGTTCTGGATCGCCGATCCAGGTTGCGGGAAGCATGGGAACGGATTCTCCGGCGCTGCCGCGCGCATGCTGGACCATCCCTGCGGCGGATGTACTCGTGGCGACCGGTACGACGCCGGAGAAACCGAGGGTTGTTGCCCCCTGGTCGCTCGATGACGGTGATGAAGGTCGGCCAAGACCGGGAACGTCCGCCACCTCAGTGGCGTCCAAAAATTCGTAGCGGTAGCTCCGGGCACGGTCTTGGTTGCGACCGGCCTGTTTTCGACGGTTGCGGGCAACGACCGCCGCCCGGGCCGCCGCGACGGTGGTGAGAACGTCCCTCATGCCGTCGGGTGATTTCGCGCCGACCCTCGGTCCCGCCGCCACTGCAGGCGGATCCAAACCCGGCACGGCGTAGCCGACAGTGGATGGGCCTGCCGCACCCCCCGCGGTGCCCGGACTGCTCGGGGTGGGCACACCAGACCCCGCACTGGTCTGCGGAACCGCTGTTGAGGGGGCGGACGGAAGCAATGGCACGCCGGCATCGACTGACCGGCCGGTCCTGTGCCCGGCGTCGACATCGACGGACCCTGGCATCAGCCCGGACGCCGGAACCTTGTTCTGCAGCAGCGCCAGGACGCTCAGCGCACTGAGGGCACTGAGCGCCGGCGCGAAGAACGGTAGAAGCAGTAGCGAATACGAGGCGTAGTAGGGATACCAGAGCATGTCGTAGAGCACCAGCGCGATGGCGGCGAGTATGGCGGCCTCGGCCGGGTTGAATCCCAATTGCCCGAAGAACTCTTGAAACGTTTCAAGCAGCTGTTGGGGATTGCCGGCTCCCGAAATCAGCTCCGAGATCAGCTTCCAGATGTCGTTCAATTGCGGGTCGCCTGAGGTTGTGCCAGAGGAATTCTGCTGCTCGCTCCGGGCATCACCGCCCGGCGCGAGGATCGACGGGGCCGGTTGAGTCGATGGAACCGCCGAGTACGCGCTCACCGCCACCGCTTCGTAGGTGGCCATCGATTCGGCCGCCTGTAGCCACATTCGCACGTAATCGGCTTCGTTGAGTGCGATGGGGATGGTGTTGATGCCGAAGAAGTTGGTGGCCAACAGTACGCCGCGGGTGATGTGGTTGACGGCGAGTTCCGCCAGGGTCGGCATGGTCGCCAGTGCGCTGCCGTACGCCGCCGCGACCGTCTCATGCTGCGCGGCGGTGACGGCACTGTCGGCTGAGGCCTGCCCCAGCCACGCCAGGTAAGGGCCGTGGGCAGCCACATACTGTGCGGCGCTGGGCCCTTCCCAACTGCCGGCCTGCACGTCGGCCAGGATCTGCGTGAGTTCGGCAGCCGCTGCACTGTATTGAGCGCTCAAGCCCTGCCACTGGGCAGCCGCCGCAACCAGGGATCCGGGGCCCGGTCCGGCGGTCAACAAGGTCGAATGCACCTCTGGAGGCACCGCAAACCAGAGCGGTGCGGTCACGTCATCACCTCCTCGCATGAGCGTTGATTGCGACCACACAGCCCGGTACGCGTTGCCTCGTACTTCAGCTAGTCGGGCACGAGCACCAGAAAGTTCCCGCAGCGTCCGTAATGACCGGTCAACCGGGGCAATGATTCTCGACGGTGCACCACGTGTGCCTCGGCTTGTGCGCAGGCGGGTACGGTCGGCGCATGCCTGTCATCGACGCTCGTCACCTGACCGCGATCTCAGAAACCGCGCTACTGACACTGCATCAGAGAGCGACCGAGGCGGCCCGGCCCGACGGCATCATCGAGGATCCGATGGCGATCGCCCTGCGCGACAGCCTCGGCTATGACTATGACCATTTCGGCCGCACTCACCAAGCCACCGCCCTGCGGGCCGTCGCATTCGACACCGCCGCTCGCCGGTACCTTCGGGCGCACCCCCGCGCCACGGTGGTCGCCCTGGCCGAGGGACTGCAGACCAGCTTCTGGCGCCTGGATAATGGCGAGATGAATTGGCTCTCAGTGGACCTGGAGCCGATCGTGCAGCTGCGTCAGCAATTGCTTCCATCGTCAGACCGGCTCCGCCAGCTGGCACAGTCCGCACTCGACCGGTCCTGGATGGACCAGGTAGACCCCACCAATGGTGTACTCATCACCGTCGAGGGCTTGTTCCAATACCTCGACCAAAGCTCGGTATTCGATCTCATCGCGGCCTGCGCCGCCAGGTTCCCGGGCGGACAGCTGATCTTCGACAGCGTTCCGCGACTTCTGAGCTGGTATTCACAACGGCGCGGCATCAGACTCAGCAAGCAGTACACCGCGCCGCCGATGCCGTTCTCGTTCACCGCCAACCGGTATGACGAACTGCGTGCCATCCCCGGCGTTCGCGCGGTGAACGAACTCGAGATGCCGGCCGGACGCGGCAAGGTCTTGTCACGTGCCGCGGCACTCGTCTACCGTTCGCGTTCACTCGAGCGTTTCCGCGCGCCGACCAATGTCATCGAGTTCGGTTGATTACCACGATGACTCAGTAAAGTTACGCGACGCCGATCAGTGCGGCCCGCGCCAGCACCTCTTCTGCTTTCTTCACATGAGCGGCGTCGACGAGCACTCCCTCGACACCGACCGCGCCGCGGCCCGCCGCCTCCGCCTTCCGGTAGGCCGCGACGTTGCGGTGCGCCAACGCGATCTCCTCGGCTGACGGGGCGAACACCTCATTGGCGATCGGGACCTGACTGGGATGGATCGCCCATTTTCCGGTGTAGCCGTAGAGCGACGACCGGCGCGCCTCGGCCTCATAGCCGGCCACGTCCGCGTAGTCGGGGTACGGCGAGTCGATGGCGTCGATCCCCGCGATCCGCGCCGCGACCATGATCTTGTTGCGGGCGTAGGCCCAGAAATCCCCCGGGTACTCGCCCATCGGGACGAAGTTGGTATCCACCCGCGCACCCTGGGACAGCGAGAAGTCCCCGACGCCGAAGATCACCGCGTCCAACCGCGGGCTCGCCCGCACGATCTCCTCGGCATTGGCCAGCCCCTCGACCTCCTCGATCAGCACCTCCAGCCGAATCTTGCGATCCAGTCCCAGCTTTTCCTCCAGCTGGGTCAACAACAGGTCGACCCACCAAACGTCTTTGGCGGTACGCGCTTTGGGGATCACGATGGTGTCGAGTTGAGCGCCGGCGTGGGTCACCACGTCGATGATGTCGTCGTGGCACCACTGCGTGTCGAGCCCGTTGATCCGGACTGCCCGCGCGGTCCGTCCCCAGTCGAGTTCGGTCAGCGCCCGGATGGCCTTGGCCCTCGACTCCACCTTGAGCCCTACCGGAGTGGCGTCCTCCAGATCGAGGAACACCAGGTCCGCACCACAGGTGACACCCTTGACGAACATATGGTCGTTGCAGGCGGGCAGGGCGAGCTCAGAACGGCGGATCAGGTCAGTCATCGTATTCGTATTCCTTTGTTTCACAGAGAGTTACAGCACGCCATCGGCGCGCAGACGATCGATTTCTTCAGCTGTCAGGCCCAGCAGCTCGTGGTAGACCTCGGAGTTGTGTTCACCGAGGCGAGGGCCCAGCGAGTCCACCCTCCCGGCGTACCCCGAGAACCGCGGGACCGGCGCCTGCACCGTCATGGCGCCGAGTTCGTCGTCGGTGACCGATACGAACACCTTGCGGTGCCGCAGTTGCTCGTCAGCCACCAGGTCGGCGATCTCGTACACCGGCGCCGCGGCCACTTCGGCGGCCTCGAACACCGCCATCGCTTCTGACAAGGTTCGTGCGGCAACCCATTCCGCCACTACCGCATCAACTTCGGCAGCGCGCGCCAGCCGGCGTTGCGGATCGGAGAAATCGGCGTCGGACACCAGGTCGTCGCGTCCGATGGCGCGAAACACCCTCAGCGCCAAGCCCGGCGAGCTACCGGACATGGCCAACCATCGCCCGTCGGAGGTGCGGTAGGTGTTGCGGGGCGCCGATATGTCCCAGCGATTGCCGGCCCGGCGTGGAACGATACCGAGCTGGTCATAGCCCAGTAGGTTCTGCTCCAGCAGTCGAGCCAGCGGGTCAACGAGATTGATGTCGATCAGCTGTCCGCCGGCTCCGTGTACGTCTCGGTGGTAGAGCGCCATCATCACTGCGTACGCGGCGTTCAGCGAGGCCACACCGTCGGCCAGCATGAACGGAGGCAGCGTGGGCGGTCCTTCGGCTTCGCCTGTCACATGGGCGAATCCGCTCATCGCCTCGCCCAACGTGCCGAAACCGGGGCGCTCACTCTTGGGGCCGGACAGTCCGTACCCGGTGATGTGCAGCATCACGATGCGGTCGTTGATCATTCGCAACGAGTCGTAATCCAATCCCCATTTGGCCAGTGTCTGCGGCCTGGTGTTGACGATGACGACATCCGACTTCTCGACCAGGCGCCGTACCAGGTCCTGCCCCTCGGCCATCCGCAGATTGGCCGTCACCGATTTCTTGTTGCGGGACACCGACTTCCACATCAACCCGACGCCGCCGCGTTGGTTGCCCCACGTGCGGATGGGATCGCCCTGACCGGGCTGTTCGACTTTGATGACATCAGCGCCGAACTCGCCCAGATATGTCGCGGCGAGTGGGGCTGCGGCGAGGGTGGCGAGGTCGAGCACGCGAATGCCGCTGAGCATGCCGCCCATCTACGACGCAGATCTGGTGAGTGCGCCGGCAGGCCGATCCAGACCCAGGTGGTCTCGCAGGGTGGATCCGGTGTACTCGGTGCGGAACAATCCCCGATGTTGCAGCTCGGGCACCACCATGCGCACGAAGTCCTCGTACGATCCCGGGGAATGCGTTGCAGCCATGACGAATCCGTCGCAGGCTCCGCTGGTGAACCACTCCTCCATCTGGTCGGCCACCTGCCTGCCGGTGCCTACGAAGCGCGGGCCCTGCAGCAGGGTCGCACGATGTCCCGCCAGATCGCGCACCGTTACCGTGTCCCCGCCAATATGAGCGCGCAGGCTCTGCACCAATCCCCGGATGCCCGAGACCGACGCGATGAGCTCATCGGTCACCGGGTCGTCGAGGCGGTGTTGGGCGAAATCGTAGTTCATGAGCTCCGACAGCAGGGTCAGCGATGCCATGGGGTCCACCAGGTCATTGAGGAACATGTCCTCACGTTCCTTGGCATGGGACTCCGTCTCTCCCACCACGGCATAGGCCATCGGGCAGATCCGCACCGAGGCCGGATCACGGCCTGCCTCAGCGATGCGGGCTTTCTGATCGCCGTAATGCGAACGGGCCACGTCGATTCCGGGATCACCGGTGAAGATGAGATCAGCCCAGCGCGAAGCGAACTCGCGTCCACGGCCCGAGGATCCCGCTTGCAGGACCACCGGCCGGCCCTGCGGTGTGCGCGGAACCGTCAGCGGGCCTCGCGCGGAGAAGTAGCGGCCGACGTGCCCGAGTTCGTGCACTTTGCCCGGGTCGGCATAGTGCCCAGAGGCTCGGTCGTGCTGGATAGCGCCGTCCTCCCAGGTGTCCCAGAGACCCGCGACGACGTCGAGAAATTCGTCGGCGCGGTCATAGCGCTCGTCATGACCGAGATGCGCGTTGACCCCGAAATTCTGTGCCTCGCTGTCGTTTACCGAAGTCACCACGTTCCATGCCGCGCGTCCCCGAGACAGGTGGTCGAGTGTGGCGAAGGTCCGGGCCACATGGAATGGGGCGTAATAGGTGGTCGAGTAGGTTGCGCCCAGCCCGATGTGCGAAGTGGTCTGCGCGAGGACTCCGAGGATGACACTCAAATCCAGCTTGACCGGGCGGGCACCATAGCGGACGGCCTCGGCGACAGATCCCCCATAGATTCCCGGCATCGCCAGCCGGTCGTCGAAGAACATCAGGTCAAAGCAACCTTCTTCGAGCTGCCTGCCGATCTTCGCGTAATAGGACGCGTCGAGGTATCCGTGTTCGGTCGCTGGGTGACGCCACGAGCCGGCGTACACCGAGGTGCTTCCTGCCTGCATGAATGCCACGAGGGCCATCTGATCGGTACGCATGATCGAAATCTAACATCTGATATATCAGATATCAAGGGTACCGTACGCCATGCCGGTACGCTGCACGGATGACGTCGCCGTTGGATATCTCGGGCACCGTGCGCGAACGCGCGGCGCGCGAACTGCGCGACCGGATCATCACCGGCACCTTGGCTCCCGGGACCCGCATCGACCTCGACGCGATCACCGAAGAGTTCGCCACCAGCCGCACCCCGGTCCGCGAGGCGCTGCTGGAACTCTCGTTCGAGGGGCTGGTGCGGGTCGCACCTCGCAGCGGGATCACCGTCATCGGCGTCAACTCCGAAGACGTCACCGACAGCTTCACCATCCTCGGTGTCCTCACCGGCCAGGCCGCCGCCTGGGCCGCCCGACGGGTCACCCCCGAGGAGCTCGCCCGGCTACGCAAGCTCGCGGCCGACGTCGCCCGGCGGTCGGGCGAGGACAGCATCGGCGAAGCCAATTGGCTGTTCCACCAGGAGATCCACCGAGCCGCGCACTCCCCACGGCTGCTGACCCAGATAAAGCAGGCCGCGCGGGTGGTGCCGTCGAATTTCCTGACAGTGTTTCCCGAGCATGAGAAGCACTCGCTCGACGAACATGAGCAGCTACTCGACGCCCTGGAGGCCAAGAACGCCGAGGCCGCCCGCACCATCGCCGAACGCCACGTCTTGGAAGCCGGTCGCTCGTTGGTGGCCTGGCTGGATGCTCAGGCCGCCACGAGCTGACCCGCTCCCGCTATCCCGCGCGCACCTTCACCGCCGCGTCCACAAGGTGCTTGAGCGACTCGGTCACCTCGTCGGTGGTACGGGTCTTCAAGCCGCAGTCCGGGTTGACCCAGAGCCGTTCGGCAGGAACAGCATCGAGCGCCTCCCGAAGCGACGTGGCAATCTCCTCGACCCCGGGGACTCTTGGTGAGTGGATGTCGTAGACACCAGGTCCGACGCTGTTGGAGAAACCGACAGCGTTGAGGTCACCGAGCACCTCCATGTGTGACCGGGCCGCCTCGATCGAGGTCACATCGGCATCGAGATCCGCGATTGCGCCGATCACCTCGCCGAACTCCGAATAGCACAGATGGGTGTGGATCTGGGTGGAATCGTCCACCCCGGAGGTGGACAACCGAAAGGCCTCCACCGCCCAGTTCAGGTACGCCTCTTTGTCTTTCGAACGCAGCGGCAGCAACTCGCGCAGCGCCGGCTCGTCGACCTGGATGATCGCGATGCCGGCCGTCTGCAGATCGACGGTCTCGTCCCGAATCGCCAGGGCCACCTGCGCGGCGGTGTCCGCCAGCGGCTGATCGTCGCGGACGAACGACCAGGCCAGAATAGTGACCGGACCGGTGAGCATGCCCTTGACGGGCTTGTCGGTGAGTGACTGTGCGTACGTGATCCACTCGACCGTCATCGGCTTCCGTCGCGCCACGTCCCCGTAGAGGATCGGCGGGCGCACGCACCGGCTGCCGTAGGACTGCACCCAGCCGTTCTGCGTGGCGAAGAACCCGTCGAGCTGCTCGGCGAAGTACTGCACCATGTCGTTGCGCTCGGGCTCGCCGTGCACCAGCACGTCGAGTCCCAAGTCCTCTTGCAGCTTGATGACATTGGCGATCTCGGCCTTCATCCGGCGCTCATACTCTGCGGCGTCGATCTTGCCGGACCTGAGATCGGCTCGGGCAATACGTATGGCCGAGGTCTGCGGGTAGGACCCGATCGTGGTAGTGGGCAGAGCAGGCAGCTTCAGGCGGTCCTGCTGGGCGACGCGACGCTGATCGGCCGGTCCACGCGTGGCGCCGGAGGCGGCGATCGCCGAGATGCGTTCCCGGACTTGGCCGTTGTTGAGTCGCGGATCGGACTTGCGCGACTCGATGGCGGCGTTGGACGCGGTGATCTCAGCCGAGATCGCGTCCCGCCCCTGTCCGAGACCGCGCGCCAGGGCCACCACTTCAGTGACCTTCTCGAACCCGAATGCCAGCCAACTACGCAGCGCCGCATCGATATCCGGCTCCGCATCGAGCGTATACGGCACATGCAACGTCGAGCACGACGTGGAGACTGCCACCGCCGCCGCAGATTCCCGCAGCGCGGCCAGGGTTGCCAGCGTCCCGCCCAAGTCAGTGCGCCAGATGTTGCGGCCGTCGACCACACCGGCCACCAGGAGTTTGTCGGTCAGTTCCGGGACCGCTGCCAGCGATGCAGCGGAGCCGGCCACCAGATCGAGACCAATGCCCTCGACCGGGGTGCGGGCCAGCGCAGGCAGCGCATCCGTCAGCTCCCCGAAGTACGTCGCGACGAACACCGAAGGCCGCTTGTTCAGCGCACCGAGTCGCGAGTACGTCCGCTCGGCAAGCTCGGCGGTGTCGTCCAGGGTGTCGGTCACCAACACGGGCTCGTCGAACTGGACCCAACCGACGCCCTCGTCAGCCAGCAATCCCAGCAGTTCGGCGTAGACCTCGACGAGCTCGTCCAACCGGGAGATGGGGGCACCGGCTCCCTCGACCGCCTTGGCCAGCGCCAGGAAGGTGATCGGGCCGACGATCACCGGCCGGGCCGGGATCCCCTGCGCCCGTGCTTCTTCCAGCTCACCCAGCACCTTGGTCGGATCGAGCGCGAACGACGTGTCGGGACCCAGTTCGGGCACGATGTAGTGGTAGTTCGTATCGAACCATTTGGTCATCTCCAGCGGAGCGATGTCGTCGTTCCCGCGGGCGGCAGCGAAATAGCGGTCGAGATCATCGGCGATGCCGTGTACCCGGGTCGGCAGGGCACCCACCAGAACGGCGGTATCGAGCATCTGGTCGTAGTAGGAGAAGGTGTTGACCGGGACCGAGTCCAGTCCGGCGGCAACCAGCGACGCCCAGGTGTCGCGGCGCAGAGTAGCAGCGACGGACTCGAGTTCGTCACGATCGATTCGGCCGGCCCAGTATTTCTCGACGGCGCGCTTGAGTTCACGGTGGGGGCCGATTCGGGGCGACCCGAGAATGGTGGCGGTGAAGAATGGTGCTGCGGTTGTACTCATGACGACGTCCTTCAACGTGCGGGGATGGCCACCGCCAGGAGACGTCGAACCGAACGCAGCCACCCACCTCGAGTGGACCGCCTTCGGCCACTGCCTATTCCGCGAGGCGATGAACCACCGGACGCGGCGCGCCCGGTACGGCTGGCAGGTCTTCGGACTCACAGGCACGCACGAAAGCCGTGCACCTACTGGCCGTCGCTTCCCAGCCGCAGATCCCTGCGTGCCAGTGCTGATGACGGCGGTCGTTCCTGCATACCGCTGCGGGACAGTCCCGGATTCTCACCGGGTTCCCTCTCACGTCGCATCTGAATCAGCCTGCGGCGCTCGATACCGGCACCGCCAAACACTCCGGCGCCGACAAACCAGCTGCGCGGCTCAGACTACCTGGTGGTGAGCACCGCTCACCGAGGCATCGCGGCCTTGATCTTGTCCACCACATCGGCGGCCTGGGTGACCGTCGAGCCGTCTGGCTTGCAGGCCTGGATGTCCATGACGAGGTTGGCGGCGACGGCCAGCGCTCGTTGGCAGGCGCGGGTCTGGTCCCCGTTGACGCGGGTGAACGGGAGGGTGAGCTCGTCCTCGGTCCGGGTGAGCTGGCCGCTCTTCCATTTGGGCAGCGGGTCACCGTTGAGCGTGATGTTCACTTTGTGGTCGGTGCACTTGGACCAACGGTCTGCCGACTGGTTGAGGAAATCGTCGGCGTCCTGCGGCGACGGGAAGATGACCACCGACTGCACCAGTAGGTTGTTCCAGTTGTCGTTGTCGGGCGCGCGCAGCAGCACCTGGCGCATAGCAGCCCAGTGATCTTCGTAGATGGCGGCCTCGTCGACCTGCCAGGCACCGAGGCAGTTCAAGTTGGGCAGGAGGTTGCGATGGTCGCCCATCTCGGTGACCGGAGGGTGCGCCGTCATCCCCTCGGTCCCCATCAGGGTGTTGACCTCGTCCGTGCTCAGCAGCAGTCCTTCTAGTGCCGACTTGGGCACGTCCTTCGGCGGCCCCAGTGGCGCGTCACCGCGGCCGGCGCAACTAGTTGCCAGCAGCACGAGCATGAGTAACGAAATCGAAAGGCGGATCACAGTAATCCTCTATGTCAGGCGTGCGTGCCTGCGGCGGCGCAGGCCATCTGCGCATTGTTGGCGTCGGTGTTGAGCTGGGTGGCGGTGTCATTGAGCGATTGACCGCCGGTCCGCAGCCCCATCTTCAGCAGCAGCTTCGTGGCACCGAAAGACCATGACCGCATCGGGTTGGCAATGTCGGGCGAGAGTCCCGGTGTGCCAGCAGCATTCATCGCCGACGAGGCGGCTTCGCGCAGGGCCGTCCGGCCACTCGTGTTCGTGGTGCTGATCGTTGGATCCCCGTAGTCGGGGCGCTCCACTCCTTCAATGGAATCCGCGAAGTCGCCGTAGAAGGTCGATGCCGAATCAAGAGCGTCGGCAAACGTCGAGCAAGCCGTAACCGCCGGCACGCCAGGGTCATCCGTGCCCGCAACCGGCACCGGGACCGCAACCGGCGCAGCCGGCGTCACCGGAGGCAACTCGGGTACGCCAGGCGCGGACGGCCCCGGAGCGCCGGCCTCATCACCGGGTTCGGCGAGTGCCGTGGGCATGGCACCGAACCCAATGCTGAAGGCAATGAGCAGCGAAGCGATCCCTCGCTCATACACCTGAGACGACCTCAACGATTCCTCCGTCAGTCGGATAGCAGTTCGGCGCCAAGCGCCACAATTGACGTCCGCGCCTCATCGACGCATCTGCCGTCCCCCCGGATCACCTCACCGTCGGGGGTTCACATGTCCAAAAGGTGAACACCCGGCCAACCTGTTGCCCCTAACGGTCGTCCATCGTGTGCTGGCCGTCGTCTCCGATGCCTCATGTATGTAATGCGCTGCCGCGCAAGCTATTTCCCAGCAATCCCACAGGTTCGGGAATTCCAGCCGGACGGAAACGCGGTGGCAGCTGTTGGGACATTGTTCACCAATTCGAAACGCGACCGGTTAATGATTCGTCGCGACAGATTCCTTGGGCCCATTGGCTTCTGACGACCACGGCGCGTCGCAGAAGGACAGGGCCCAAAACCACGAGAGGCGCAAGTTCACGCATGTTGAGTCGTTTTGCCCTGGCACGTGGCCGTGGTCGGCTCCAACGAGACCCTGCTGCCGGTCGCCCCGCTGACCACCGCGATCTCGTCACGTGAGTACCTCGTCGGCGGCACCTTCAACGGGAAGGTCTCCGGCGGTGGCAAGACCAAGCTGACCGGCGGCACGCTGGAGGCCGGGGCTCAGATCGGTTGCGGCATCATCAGCGACGAGACGGAGATCAACCCCGGGCTCAGCTTTTCGCCGAGCCTCAAGATCCCGTTCACCGGGTCCGCGGGCGATGTCGGCGCCGGCACCGGTATCAGCTTGCAGGGCAAGGTGTACCTGAAGCCGGGAACGGTCACCATCGTCCCGATCGACAAGAAGTCGTTCAAGGGCACCGGTACCCGCGTGACCATCACGGGCGTTCGCATCAAGTTCGATCAGTGCGCGGGGCAGTCGTTCATTCGCACCTACGCGACGCTGACCAGCTCGACCGACAACACCGACGACGTCATCACGTACCTCGGCGTCACCAAGGCCGTCTGACACCGACCATGACTCGCACCGATCACGACGTTGATCCCTCGGATTCGAAACCCATGAGAGGCACAAGTTCCCGCATGTTGAATCGTTTCGCCACCCTGGCTGCAGTATGTCTGTTGGTCCCGGCCGCGTTGGCACCGCTTGCGTCGGCCGACCCGCCACCGCCGCCGCCGGCGGACCCAGCCGTTGACGCCGGCCCACCTCCGGACAACGGACTCGTCGCCTCAGCCGAGCCGGGCGTCGTCACCACCCCGGACGGGTGGAAGCTCACGGTGTCCGCCGCCAATGAGAGTCAGCTGCCCGTAGCGCCGCTGACCACCGCGGCATCGTCTCGCGAATACCTGGTCGCGGCCACGTTCACCGGCACCGTCACCGGCGGCGGGTCAACGTCGCTGAACGGCGGCACCCTGGACACCGGCTACCAGATCGGCTGCGGCATCGAACTCGGCCAGGTCCGCCTCATCGGTTCGATCGGTCTCAGCACGTCGGGATCGACGCTGGCAGGCATCATTCCGACCGGTGTGAGCATGCCGATGTCGGGCACCATCGAGATCCACGCCAAGCCCGGCACCGTCACCAATGTCTCGGTGAACAAGAAGTCGTTCAAGGCGGCGCCGGTACGCGTCACGGTGAAGGACGTCCACATCAAGATTGACGGCTGCGTGGGCCAGTCCTTCCTGCGCTCGTACGCGACGCTGACCAGTTCCACCACCGACACCGACGATGTGGTGGCTTATTACGGCGTCACCAAGGCAGTCTGACGGGCTGGACGTGAAAGCGAAACACGGAGGCATGAGCGAGAATTCGGCTGGCGCGCTAACCGTCAAGAACGCGATGGCCACCCTCGCCGCGGCCGGGCTGTTCACGGTCGGCGCGGCGGTTGTCTGCTCGGCAACCGCCGCCGCCGACCCGGCACCGCCGGAGGTTCCAGGTGCACCCGCGGTCGCCGCCCCGGCACCGGCTCCTGAACCGGCACCGCCCGGAGCGACGGTGCCCGTGATGGGTGCACCGCTGGGGCCGAACGGTCTATCGGTTCTGGGCCAGACCGGCACCGAAACGGCACCCGGCAGACTCGGCGTCCCAAACGGGGTTGACATGAGTCCTGGCGCGCTGCTGGGCCAATACACATCTCCGTCGGCACCGGGTGGGCCGCCACCGACCGAGACGCCCAACCTCAGGGCGTTCAACAACGGACATTTCTTTCCCCAGAACGAGAAGCCGTCGGCGCCCGGTGAAGGCACGGTGGTCGGCGTGGCACCGGGCCAGGAGAACGCAGACATCTCCGGGCTCGACTTCATTCGACAGATGCGCGAAATGTCCCACAACGGGAATCTGCGTGGCTCATTGCTCGGTCAGGTGCCCAAAGAGCAACTCGGCGAACCACTTCCGGGCACTGCACCGCCGCCCGGAACCAATATTCCGCAGGGTCTCGGTGAGAACCTCCCCGATCCGGCAGGGCCGCCGCCGGCACCGGGGGCACCGCCACCACCCCCGGCGGAGCCAGTTCCCGCACCGCCTGCTCCATAACTCCATAGACATTCGGGCAGCATCCGGCAATCCCTGGATGCTGCCCGATTTCCCTTCTGCCCCAACACCCCACTCAGCCGGTCTCCTTGGCAATTGTCGATGGACAAATTTTGCTAACTTTCTGTTAACTTTCTGTACATCGGGAATACACTGACTGGTAACGGTCGGGGCTACCAGTGAGAGCAGCAGCATGAGATCCGACCGCCGGGAGGGTCGACATGCTGGCACGAAAACGAATTTCGACTGTCATCGGATTTGCCGTGCTCATTCCGGCCATTGCAATCGGGGGCGCTCCATTGGCGGCGGCGGACCCGCAGAGCAATCAACGGGCCGACGAAACCATCTCCGCCCTGAGCGCCGAGGGCTACAACGTAGCGATCAACTGGGTCGGCGGCAAGAGCACGCTGTCGCTGTCACTGTGCCGGGTCAATTCGATCCACAACCCCAACCGCAGCACTCCGGCCCTGCCCAAGTCAGAAGTAACGGTCTACGTGGATGTGCAGTGCCCGGATGAGGGTTCGAATTCGTAACCGTCCTGAATCAGGCTGCCACACAACATCTCCCACGAGCCTTTGCAGCGAAAAGACTGGCCATAAGCCGATCCGACCGCCGGAAGGATCAGGTTGTGGAGGCATGCGGCCCCACGGTTCGGGTGGCGCCGTTTAACGGACAACCCGACAGCGACAATGCAATCAACCAGACCACGCCCGCCAGCACGGCGAGATCCGCGACGTTGAACACCGGCATTGGGCCGATGGCCAGAAAGTCGACCACGTGGCCCCGCGGCTGACGTTTCGATGAATATCTGTGGCTACCGCCCACGAATGTCACGCCAGAGTGGCACCGGAGCGCAGGCGCCACTCTGGCGTGACGGTCCCGGGGCGATGCGCACGGAGGTTAGGGTGACTTCGTGCCGGATTCAGTGTTGGTCAGCGTCGACGATCACATCGCAGTCATCACCGTCAACGATCCCGATCGCCGCAATGCGGTGACCTTCGAGATGTCGGCCGCCCTGCGCGCCGCGGTTGAGGCCGCCGAGGCCAACCCCGATGTGAACGCCGTGATCGTCACCGGTGCCGGCAAAGCGTTCTGTGCCGGCGCCGACCTCACCGCGCTCGGCGAGGCCACCGAGGACGGGCTGCGCAAGATCTACGACGGGTTTCTGGCGGTCGCACACTGCACGCTCCCGACGATCGCCGCGGTCAACGGCGCCGCGGTCGGCGCGGGCCTCAACCTGGCGCTGGCCGCCGACGTCCGCATCGCGGGCCCGGGCGCGCTGTTCGATCCCCGGTTCCAGAAGCTGGGTATCCATCCCGGCGGCGGAGCCACCTGGATGCTGCAGCGCGCCGTCGGCCCGCAGGTAGCCCGAGCGGCCCTGTTGTTCGGCATGCGCTTCGACGCCGAATCCGCGGTCCGCCACGGATTGGCGCTGTCGATCGCCGAGGATCCGGTGGGTGCTGCCCGCATGCTCGCCGCAGGCCCCGCCGGCGCTCCACGCGACGTGGTGATCGCCACCAAGGCCTCGATGCGGGCCACCGCCAATCCCGGGACAGTCGACATCGATCAACATGGCGCCGCCGTCGACATCGAACTTGGCCCGCAGGCCCGCTCCATCGAATCCCCGGAGTTTGCAGCGCGTTTGGCCGCCGCCAAACGCAAGTAGCAATTACAGCTCTCCGCTAGAGGTCCATCACCGCCAGCTCGGGTGCCTCCAGCAGTGCGCGCAGGTCACCCAGGAACGCGGCGGCCTGAGCACCGTCCACGACACGGTGGTCGAAGGCACAGGTCAACGACATGGTCGGGCGGGCCACCACCGCCCCGTCCACCACGACCGGGCGCGGTTTGATCGAGCCCATGCCCAGAATGGCTGCCTCCGGATAGTTGATCACCGGCACACCGTCGTCCAGGCCGAGGGCGCCGAAGTTCGACACGGTGAATGTCGACCCGCTCAGCTCTGCCGGACTGAGGGTGCCGGCTCGGGCCTGTTCCACCAGGCCGGCCACGGTGCCCGCCAACTGCCGGGTCGTCATCGCCTGCGCGTCACGGATAACGGGAACCAACAGGCCGCGCGGTGCGGCCACCCCGAAGCCCAGATGTACGGCCGGATGCCGGTGAATCTGAGCGCCTTCCGTGGTTTCCAGCCACGTGGAGTTCAGTAGCTGGTGCCGTCCCAGCACCACGACGAGCAGCCGCAGCGTCAATACGAACGGCGTGACGGGCAACTCCGCATCGGCGGCCCGGATTCGGTCCCGCAGCTGCAACAAGGCGGCGCAGTCGACATCGACACGGGCGTGGGCATCGGGGATTTCCTTGTGTGACAAAGACATCCGTCGCGCCATGGCCGCCTGAACACCACCGACATCGAGAATCTCCGAACTGCCCGCGGCGGCCAGCACGTCGTCGCGGGTGACGATCCCCTCAGGGCCGGACCCCGGACTCAACGTATCGAGGTCCACGTGCAGATCGGCCGCCAGCTTGCGCACGGGTGGTTTGGCACGTGCCCGCGGGCTGCCCGCGGTCGGCCTACGTCTACTGGCATCCATGGTGTCGTCAGCGCCGTACCCGACCAGTACCGATTTACGCGGTGTCGCGCCATATTTCGCCGGACTGGCCGGGGTAGCGACTGGCTCGCTTGCATCGATCCGGACCAGCAGCGAGCCGACGGTCAAGGTATCCCCCGCTGCGCCACCGAGTTCGAGCACCTGCCCGGCGAACGGGCTGGGGATCTCCACCTCGGCCTTGTTGGTCTCGACGGTGCACAGTGTCTGATTGAGGCCGACCGTGTCGCCCACCGCGACACTCCAGCTGGTGATGGTGGCGTCCTGTAGGCCCTCGCCGAGATCAGGGACCAGAAACTCCCGGTTCACGGCTGTTCCAGCGCACGCTCGACGCAGTCGAGCAACCGGTCGACGCCGGGCAACCACGCCTTCTCCAGCCGGGCCGGCGGGTACGGTGTGTCAAAACCGGTGGCGCGCAACACGGGTGCCTCAAGGTCGTAGAAACACTCCTCGGAGATCCGCGCCGCGAGCTCGGCCCCGAAGCCCAGGGTCCGAGGCCCCTCGTGCATCACCACGGCCCGCCCGGTGCGTCGCACCGACTCGGCGACGGTCTCGAAATCGAGTGGGTTCAGCGAGCGCAGATCGACCACCTCGAGGCTCCAGCCCCGATCGTCGGCCAGGTCCGCGGCGTTGAGCGCGGTGCCCACCAGCCCGCCGTACGTGATCACCGTGACATCGGTTCCATTGCGTCGCACCGCGGCCCGGCCGATCGGCGGCGCCGGCGAGCTGGTGTCGACGAGTTCGCGGGCCCAGTAGCGCCGCTTGGGCTCTAGAAAGATCACCGGGTCCGGACTACTGATCGCGTACCGCAGCAGCCAGTATGCGTCCGACGGGGTGGACGGCACGACCACCTTGAGGCCGGCGGTGTGCAGCCAGTACGACTCGGTGGATTCCGAGTGGTGCTCCACCGCACCGATGCCACCGAACGACGGAATCCGCACCGTCACAGGCATGTTCACGTCACCGTGGGTGCGCATATGGTATTTCGCCAGGTGGCTGACGATCTGGTCGAAGGCCGGATAGCTGAATCCGTCGAACTGCATCTCCGGCACGGGGATGAAACCGCGAATGGCCAGGCCGATGGAAACACCGATGATCGCCGATTCGGCCAGAGGAGTGTCGAAGCACCGGTCGGCACCGAAGGTTTCGGCCAGCCCCTCGGTGACCCGGAAGACTCCGCCGAGGGTGGCGACGTCCTCACCGAACACCAGCACATGCTCATCGGCGGCCATTGCGTCGCGCAGCGCCCGGTTGATCGCGGCGGCCATCGTCAGTTCGATGGCCATCGGCACGGACCCCGACGTTGGGGGCATCTTGAGCTGGGTCAGGGCAGGCTCCCACGGCTCCGGCGAATCACCCTGAGCGGCAGGACGATCGATGATCTGAGTCATGGGTCTCACGCCTCCTTCGCCAGTTCGGCCAACAACTGATCGCGTTGGCGTGCCAGATCCGGGGTGATCTCGGCATACACCGAGTCGAACAGCTCGGCTGGATCCGCGTCGGCGGCTCCGACGATGGTGTCGCGTAGCTCGGTGCACAGCCGGTGGGACCGCGCCGCCATACGTTGGTCCAGACGGTCGTCGAGCACGCCCACGGTCTGGAGGTAGGTGCGGTAGCGCGCGATCGGATCGCGGGCCAGCCAGTCGTCGAGCTCGCTCGCGGACCGGTAGCGGGTGGGATCATCGGACGTGGTGTGCGGGCCCATCCGGTAGGTGACCGCCTCGATCAGCGTGGGACCGACGCCGTGGCGGGCCCGTTCGGCCGCCTCGGCCATCACGGCATAGCAGGCCAGCACGTCGTTGCCGTCAACACGGACCCCCGGCATGCCATAGCCGATCGCGCGATGTGCGATCGACGGCCCGGCCTGCTGCCGGCACACCGGCACGGAGATCGCCCACTGATTGTTCTGCACGAAGAACACGCACGGCGTATTGAAAACCGACGCCAGGTTGAGCGCTTCGTGCGCGTCGCCCTCGCTGGTCGCGCCGTCACCGAGAAAGGCGACGGTCACCGATTCCTCGCCGAGGCGTTGGGCGGCCATCGCCGCGCCGACCGCGTGCAGCCCGTGGGTGCCGATCGGAATCGCGATCGGGGCAACGCAACGGCTGATGAACTCCACGCCCCCGTGCCATTTGCCCCGCCACACCGCGCCCATCTGTCCCGGGGTGATCCCGCGCAGCAGGAAAGCGCCGATCTCCCGGTACTGCGGGAACAGCCAGTCGGTCTTGCGCAGACAGGCTGTCGCCCCGATCTGCGCGGCCTCCTGGCCGCGACACGACGCGTACAACGCCAACTCACCTTGGCGTTGCAGGTTGATGAATTCGGTATCCAGTTCGCGGGTGACCACCATGGACTCGTAGAGCCAAGCCAGGGTCTCGTGAGGCAGATCGCGGCTGTAGCGAATCTCGCCGGTGGGTGACCCGTCTGCGTCCACCAGACGTACCGGATCCAGATCGACACTCGACGGCGCGGGAGCCCGCCCGGTAGGTGACACAGCCATACCGCCTCCTTCTCGGGTGACGGCATGTTGCGCCGCCAGACCATGAGGTGCTCAGAGCGGCGGCGGTACGGGCAAAACCCCTGGTGAGGGGCCTCTGGCTAATGCCTGGGTGTGGCGCTAGTCAGACGATCCGCTCGGCCCGTCGCAGCACTGGGGCATATCGCCATTATGCGCTCGAATCGGGTTGGGCCGCGTCCATCGCCGGTAACGGATGGGACGCGTGTCGGACAAGGCCGGCGTCGGGTGCCCTCATGCGCGAGCCGACGCTGCGGTACCCGAAATGAGCGGTTTCGGGGTACCGCAGCGTCTGCTCGGCGGGGAAACGCTAGGGGGCCAGGGCGACGATGCGTTCGGCGCGGCGCAAAACGGGAGCGTCGACCATCAGACCGTCGTGCTGGAAGACGCCACGTTCGGTCGCCACCCGATCGAGCACCGCCCGCGCCCAGGCGATTTGTTCCTCGGTCGGGGCGTAGGCCGAGCGGATGACCGCGACCTGCGTCGGGTGGATCGCCACCTTGGCGTCGAATCCGACCGCGACCGCGTCATCGGACTCTGCCCGCAGGCCATCGAGATCCTTGATGTCGAGATACACCGAATCCAGCGCCAGCTTCCCGTAAGCCTTGGCGGCCAGCAGGGTCTGCGACCGCACGTGCTGGGCAACGTCGCGGTAGGTACCGTCGGACCGGCGGTTGGCGGTGCCACCGGTGACGGCGAACAGATCTTCGGCCCCCCACATCACCGCGACGGCGTTGTCGGGCTGCACCAGCTCCACCACGTTCAGCGCGGCCAGCGGCGTCTCGATCAGCACCACGACATCGAGCGGCGCCAGAGCCGTCACCTGATCCGCGTGCTCGGACTTGGCGAGCATCACCGTGGTGTAGTCGGTCGCCGCTACCGCCTTCAGGTCGAGCTCGTGGTCGGCGGTGTTGGTCGGATTGACCCGCACCACTGTCCGCGCCGGGTCCAGCCGGGTGTCGATCAGGGCCTGACGGGCGGCTGGACGGTCCTTGGCCGCACACCCGTCCTCGAGGTCGAGGATCACCACATCGGCTGCCGCCGAGGCCTTTTCGAACCGCTCGGGACGGTCGGCCGGGCAGAACAGCCAGCCCGGGCCTGGTGCCTGCAATGTCACGACTCCCCCTCCGGACGCATCCGCACCATGGTCTTGCGCGACGCCGTGGCCACGATGTCACCGTGCTGGTTGCGGCCGGTGTGGGCCAACGTCACGATGCCCTCCCCCGGCCGACTCTTGGATGCCCGCTTCTCGGTGATCTCGGTTTCGGCGTACAGCGTGTCACCGTGGAAAAGCGGCTTGGGGAAAGCGATCTCGGAGAATCCGAGGTTGCCGACGATGGTGCCCTGGGTCAGCTGAGCCACCGACAAGCCGACGAGCGTGGACAGGGTGAACATCGAATTGACCAACCGCGCGTTGAACGGTGGCAGGGCATCGGCGAACGCCGCATCCAGGTGCAGGGCCTGGGTGTTCATGGTCAGCGTGGTGAACAGCACGTTGTCGGCCTCGGTGATGGTGCGCCCGGGACGGTGCAGGTAGCGCACCCCGATCTCGAACTCCTCGAACCACAACCCGCGCTGTTCTATTACTTTCTGGGACCGTTCTTCCCCTGAGGTCACAAGCCCGCCTCCCGCGCGATCAGCATCAGCTGCACTTCCGTTGTCCCCTCGCCGATTTCGAGAATCTTGCTGTCCCGGTAATGACGTGCCACCGGGTATTCGTTCATGAATCCGTAGCCGCCGAAAATCTGGGTGGCGTCGCGGGCATTGTCCATCGCGGCCTCGCTGGACACCAGCTTGGCCACCGATGCCGCCTTCTTGAACGGCTTGCCGGACAGCATCAGCGCCGCGGCGTCGTAGTACGCGGCGCGGGCGGTGTGGGCGCGGGCCTCCATCCGGGCGATCTTGAAGGCGATGGCCTGGTAGGTGCCGATGGCGGCGCCGAAGGCCTGACGCTCCTTGGCGTACTTGACGCACTCGTCCACACAACCTTGCGCGACTCCGACCGACAGCGCCGCGATGGCGATACGGCCTTCATCGAGGATGCGCAGGAAGTTGGCGTAGCCGCGTCCCTGTTCACCGAGCAGGTTCTCGGCGGGCACCCGGACGTCGTCGAAGCTCAGCGGGTGGGTGTCCGAGGCGTTCCAACCGACCTTGTTGTACGCCGGTTCCGCGGTGAATCCCTCGATGGGCACCGGCACCAGGATCGACGAGATCTCCTTCTTGCCGCCGTCGGCCTCACCGGTAACGGCCGTCACGGTGACCAGCTTGGTGATGTCGGTGCCGGAGTTGGTGATGAACTGCTTGGAGCCGTTGATCACCCAGTGACCGTCGTCCATCTTGGCGGTGGTCTTGGTGGCGCCGGCGTCGCTGCCGCCGCCGGCCTCGGTCAGGCCGAACGCACCCAACGCCTTGCCGCTGGCCAGCAGCGGCAGCCACTCCTGCTTCTGGGCGTCATTGCCGAAGCGGTACACCGGCATGGCGCCCAGCGAAACCCCGGCCTCCAGCGTGATGGCCACGCTCTGGTCGACTTTTCCGAGCTCTTCCAAGGCCAGGCACAGCGCGAAGTAGTCGCCGCCCATGCCGCCGTACTCCTCGGGGAACGGCAGGCCGAACAGCCCCATGTCGGCCATGCCGGAGACGACCTCGTACGGGAACGAGTGTTCCTCATCGTGTTTGGCAGCCACCGGCGCGACCACGCTCTGCGCGAAGTCGCGGACGGACTTGGCCAGTTCCGCGTAGTGATCCGGCAGGGTGCCGGTGGACAGAAAGTCCGTCATTGCTCGCTCTCCTGTGTTGCAGCGGTGATCCGGGCCAGCGGCTGGCCCACCTTGACCTGGTCGCCGACGGCGACAAGTAGTTCGGCCACACCGTCGGTGGGTGCCGCCAGGGCATGCTCCATCTTCATCGCCTCCACGGTGACCACCATGGTCCCGGCGGTAACCTCGGCACCGCTCTCAACGCCCACGGCGACAACCGATCCCGGCATGGGACTGACGAGTTCGGCGTCGCCACTGTGCTCGTCGTCGGGCCGCACCGGCGCCTCGCGCACCTCCTCGACCACGTAACTGTGCCCGGCACCGGAGAGCCAGAGCTGGCCGGTCCCGCCGCTCAGCTGCGTGGCGACCAGGTACTCGGCGCGCATCCCGTCGAGCGTGACGGTGAACTGATCACCGACGAAAGCCGCGCTGACGGTGTGGGTTTCACCGTTCTCGACCGTGGCGTTGGCCTGGTCGGGATTGCCGGAGAGGTATACGTGATCGGTGCGGTCGCCGGCCCGCAGCCGGAAGGCCGCCGGGGCACGCCCACCCACCCGCCAGCCTGTCGGACGGGCCCACAGGTCGTCGCCGGCCTCGGTCCAATTGCTGATCCACTGGTAGGCCGCCGCCGCGATCAACTCCGCATCGCCGAGGGCCTGGGGCGCGAAATCCGGTGCCCGACGGTCCAACAGGCCGGTGTCCAGCCGGCCCGCGGCCACATCAGGATCGGCCAGCAGGAAGCGAAGGAACTCGGTGTTGGTGGTCAGACCCAGTACCGCGGTATCGCCCAGCGCCCGGTCCAGCTTGTGTAGCGCCGCCGCTCGGTCGGCGCCGTGGGCGATGACCTTCGACAACATTGGGTCGTAGTCGCTGCCGACGACGGTGCCGGCGGTGAGGCCGGAATCCACCCGAACCCCGGGCCCTTTGGGCTCACGCAGTCCGAGCACCTGCCCACCGGTGGGCAGGAAGCCGTTGGCCGGGTCCTCGGCATAGACCCGAGCCTCCATCGCGTGCCCGGTCATGATGATGTCGTCCTGGCCGATCGCGAGCTTCTCCCCGACCGCGATGCGGACCTGTTGTTCCACCAGGTCGACTCCGGTGACCATTTCGGTGACCGGATGTTCCACCTGAAGCCGGGTATTCATCTCCATGAAGAAGAACTCGTCGGGCGCATCGGCGGACACGATGAACTCCACCGTGCCGGCGCCCGTGTAGTCGACACTACGCGCGGTGTCGCACGCAGCCGCGCCGATACGGGCCCGGGTGGCCGGGTCCAACAGCGGCGAGGGCGCCTCTTCGATGACCTTTTGGTGCCTGCGCTGCAGACTACATTCCCGCTCGCCCAGGTGTATCACGTTGCCGTGTCCGTCCGCGAGCACCTGCACCTCGATATGGCGGGGCCGCAACACATATCGTTCCAGGAACAGGGCGTCGTCGCCGAAGGCCGCAGCCGCCTCGCGTCGGGCCGATACGAGGGCAGCCGCAAGTTCATCGGCCTGCTCCACCACCCGCATACCCTTGCCGCCACCGCCCGCCGACGGCTTGACCAGTACCGGGAAACCGACCTCGGGTGCCCCCGCGATCAAGTCCTCATCGGTCAGGCCCGGACGCGAGATGCCGGGTACGACAGGCACACCGAACGCCGACACGGCGGCCTTGGCCGCGATCTTGTCGCCCATCGTGGCGATCGCCGCGGCGGGCGGGCCGATGAACACGATGCCTGCCGCCTGTAGCGCGGCGGCAAACTCCGCGTTCTCGGAAAGGAATCCATAGCCGGGGTGCACTGCCTGCGCGCCGGTGCGCTGCGCGGCAGCGACCACTGCGTCGATATCGAGGTAGCTCTGCCGGGCCGCGGCGGGTCCGATACGGACCGCCACGTCCGCCTCTGCGACATGACGGGCGCCGGCGTCGGCATCGCTGAACACCGCGACCGACCGGATGCCCATGGTCCGCAGGGTGCGGATGACCCGGACCGCGATCTCGCCACGGTTGGCGACGAGGACTGTGTCGAATATAGCGCTTGAAGTCATCATCACATCCGGAATACGCCGTAGGAGACCGGCTCCAGCGGAGCCTGGCCGACAACCGAAAGGGCAAGTCCGAGTACGGTTCTGGTATCCGCCGGGTCGATCACGCCGTCATCCCAGAGCCGGGCCGTCGAATAGTACGGGTTGCCCTGGTGCTCGTACTGGTCGCGGATCGGCGCCTTGAACTGCTCTTCCTCCTCGGCGCTCATCTCGCCGCGCACAGTGGCCAGCACCGAGGCGGCCTGCTCGCCGCCCATCACCGAGATGCGGGCGTTGGGCCACATCCACAAAAACCGCGGCGAATAGGCACGTCCGCACATGGAATAGTTGCCTGCGCCGTAGGAGCCGCCGATCACCACGGTCAGCTTCGGCACGCGGGCACAGGCCACCGCGGTAACCATCTTGGCGCCGTGCTTGGCGATGCCCGAGGCCTCGTAGTCGCGGCCGACCATGAACCCGGCGATGTTCTGCAGGAACAGCAGCGGCGTCTTGCGTTTGTCACAGAGCTCGATGAAATGTGCTCCCTTGAGCGCGGATTCGCCGAACAGCACACCGTTGTTGGCGACGATTCCGACCGGGTGACCGTGGATGCGGGCGAACCCGGTGACCAGGGTGGTGCCGTACTCGGCCTTGAATTCGTTGAACTCGCCGCCGTCGACGATGCGGGTGATCACCTGGTGCACGTCGTAGGGCACGCGAGCGTCGACCGGGACCACGTCGTAGAGCTCGGCCTGGTCGGCGACGGCGTCCACGGTGGGCGTCACGGCCCACGGCGGGGCCTCGGCCGGCCCCAATGTGGCGACGATGTTGCGCACGATCCGCAGTGCGTCGCGGTCATCGTGGGCCAGGTGGTCGGTGACGCCGGAAGTCTTGGAATGCAGGTCCCCGCCTCCGAGGTCCTCGGCGGTGACAACCTCACCGGTGGCGGCCTTCACCAGCGGCGGGCCGCCCAGGAAGATCGTGCCCTGGTTGCGCACGATGACCGCCTCGTCGCTCATCGCCGGCACATAGGCCCCGCCCGCGGTGCACGAGCCCAGCACCGCGGCGATCTGGGCGATGCCCTGCGCGCTCATCGTGGCCTGGTTGTAGAAGATCCGGCCGAAGTGCTCACGGTCGGGGAACACCTCGTCCTGGCGCGGCAGGAAGGCCCCGCCGGAGTCAACCAGGTAGATGCACGGCAGCTTGTTCTGCAACGCGATCTCCTGCGCGCGCAGATGTTTCTTGACGGTGACCGGGTAATAGGTCCCGCCCTTGACCGTCGCGTCGTTGGCGACAATCAGGCATTCGCGGCCCGAGACCCGACCGATGCCCGCGATCATTCCGGCGCCGGGACATTCGTCGTCGTACATCCCTTCGGCGGCCAATGCGGCGATCTCCAGGAACGGACTGCCCGGGTCCAGCAGGCCGTCGACCCGATCGCGGGGCAGCAACTTACCCCGGTCGACGTGGCGTTGACGGGCCCGCTCGGGGCCGCCGAGGGCGGCGGTAGCGAGCTTGGCACGCAACTGCCCAACCAGCGCCAGATGATCGTCGCGGTGCGATGACAAGGCAGCTCCCGTTTCGGTTAATGACAACTAACTCATGGTAGGTTAGTTTCCATTAACTGAGTTGTCTACCCCCGGAGGCGCCATGTCTGACAGCGCCGTCACCCGTCGCAGCAAGGCCAAGTCCGACCGCCGCAGCCAACTGATCGCTGCCGCCGAACGGCTTGTGGCCGAACGCGGTTACCTTGCGGTACGCCTCGAGGACATCTGCTCGGCAGTCGGAATCTCCGGACCGGCCATCTATCGGCACTTCCCCAACAAAGAGGCGCTGCTGGTCGAACTGCTCGTCGGGATCAGTACCCGTCTGCTCGCCGGTGCACAGGAGGTGACCGCCCGGAGCACCCCGCCCGCCGACACCCTGAATGGCCTGGTGGACTTCCACCTCGACTTCGTCTTCGGCGAACCCGACCTGATCCGCATCCAGGACCGCGACCTGGGCCATCTGCCGGACGCCGCCAAGCGTCAGGTGCGGCGGTCCCAGCGGCAGTACGTGGAGATCTGGGTGGCGGTCCTGACCCAGCTCAACCCCGATCTGGCCGAGGACGACGCCCGCGTGATGGCACACGCTGCATTCGGCCTGCTGAACTCCACCCCCTACAGCGTGAGACCCGCTGTCCCCAAGACACATTCACGCGCCGTACTGCGCCGGATGACGCTGGCGGCGCTCACTGCCGACTAGCCGCCGAACGCCTTGGACAGCCAACGAGACGCGACATCGACCAGCACCGCGCGGTTCTCCCGTTTGACGATCTCGTGTCCGTCATCGTCGAAGATCAGCAGTTCGGCGGTGCGCCCGAGTTTCACCAGTGCCTCGTACATCTGCCGCGATTCATCGGGCAGCACATTGGTGTCGTGTCCGCCGTGCACCAGCAGCAACGGGGCGATGATTGCATCTGCCTTCGGCAATGGCGAAAGCCTTTCCAGCAGATCACGATCCGCCACCGGGTGGCCGTATTCGGGATAGGACGCTGCCGCGATCCACGGCTCGGTGGTGTGGTAGAAGCTGTTCAGGTCACTCATCCCGCAGATGCTGATACCGGCCACGAACAGCTGCGGGTGGAAGGCCAGCGCCGCCTGCGTCAGATAGCCGCCGTACGACCATCCGGTGCAGGCCAGCCGGTCGGCCGGCGCAATGCCCCGGTCAACCAGATACTTCGCACAATCGGCGACATCGTCGATCGCGGCGAACCGCAACTCCTTGTCGTCGGCGTGCACGAACGCCCGGCCAAATCCGCCCGAACCGCGCACATTCGGCGCCAACACCGCGAAACCCGCATCCAGCAGCGCCGGAAAGATCTCGTTGTATGCGGGCCGCGCCTGCCCCTCGGGACCGCCGTGCAGGAACATCACCGCGCCTATTACCGCCACAGGCGGTCGGTACAGCCACCCGGTGAGTTCCAACCCGTCGCGGGCGGTGATCCGTTCCAGCGTCGGCGCGTCGGTCAGCGGTCCCTGGCTGGGTTCGCGGTCGATCCGCTCCCATTCCAGCGAGCGCGGGTCGACGAGTTCGACGGTGCGTGGCAGCGACGGTCCCTGCACGGTCACCGCCACCATGGACCCACCCGCACTGATGCTCAGCTCGCCGGCGACCGGGCCGGGCAGCGCAATCGGCATCGACAACGTCTCGTCGGCATACTCCAGGACCTGCAACTCGCTGCGGCCGTCGATGTTCCACAACAACGCGATGGTAGACAGATCGTCGCTGACCACGAACTCGTCGAGCTCGTAGCCGGCCCGCTCGGCAACCACGTGGTAGGTCACGCCGTCGGCGGTGACCGTGACCTCCAGGAGCCGGGCGTGGGCGGCACCGTTGTCGCTGCGGACCAGCGCCCGAACAAAACCTTCGGTCCTGTTGGGCTCGTAGGTGCCGGCCGGGTGGTACAGCGTGGTCTCGCCGTCAAAACCACTGCGGAGCCGGCGCGGGGTGTGATCGTCGAGGATCACGCCGAAATCAGTGACCGAGCCGGGATCCGATGGCAGCAGCGCGATTTCGGTACGCCCCCACAGCATGATGAGCTCCTGGTAGCCACGCGGGCCGACCCGCACGAGCGAGGCTCCCGCCCACGCGTCCACCAGCCGGCCGCCCGAGCGCCGGTCGAGCACAAGAGTGTCCCCGGTGGCCGGGTCGATCAGGCAGGAGCTGCCGACGCCGTCCTCTCCGGTGAGGATCGCCGCGACCTGGGTGCCGTCCCAACTGATCAGTTCCGCGGTGCCCTCGGCGTCGGGCGGCCAATAGTCGATCCGACGCGCGTCCCGGTCGTCGGGATCGGTCGTCACCACCCAGATCTGGCTGCGGGTCCCGCCTTCGGGAGCCACCTCGCAGGCCAGCCAATGGCCGTCGGCGGAATGGATGACCTTCGTCACTGCACCCACCACGGGCAGTTCGACGTCGCGCGAGGAACTGGCCCGCCATCCACGCAGGAAGCGCTGCACCGCGCGCGGATAGCCGCCGTCGTCGACCAAGTGGGCAAAGGCCGTCGCATCCGGTGACAACGACGCGCCGTAGTTCACCCGCACATGCCGATCGGCGGCCACCTCGCGTCCTCCCGTCACGTCCGCAGTCCACTCCAGCATCTCTCACCGCGGCTCAATCGCTGGGACCTCGGCCGCAGCGGACTGAGCATCCGCACAGGTACCCTCGCAGCCATGAGGTGGGCATGACCGATTCACCACGCCGCGACGGGTCCGAACCGACCCAATCTTTCGGTAGCGGCTACCCCGTGGACTGTCCAGATCCGGCGTACTCGAACCAGCCGCCGTATCAGGGCGTCTACCCGGCTGTGCCCCAAGCGGTGCCGCCGGCTGGATCCTCGGTGCCGAACCCCACCCAACAGCTGCCGCCCTACTCTCCCTACGGGTACGACGCAGGCGCAACCGGGCATCCGCCAGGCACACCCGCCGGGCCGCCGGGTGCCCCCACCCCGCCCGAGCCCGATGGCCACGAACCCCGGCTCTGGCTGTGGATCCTGGCCGCGGTGGCGGTCCTGGTGGCCCTTGGCCTGGTCATCGCGTTGGTGATCGCCAACGGGTCGAGCCAGGAGACCGTGATCGCACCGCAACCGATCACCCCCCAGCCCAGCTTCAGCACGTCGCCGAAACCCCCCACCACGACCTCCCGCGCACCGCGGCCGATGCCGCCGCCCACCACCGCCCCGCCCTCGGAGACCGCTCCTGGGCCCACCGAGCCCGTCACCTACGAGGTCACCGGCGAGGGCCGGGCCATCAACATCACCTATCTGGATACCGGCAACATGCTCCAGACCGAGTTCAACGTCATGCTGCCGTGGAGTAAGCAGGTCGAACTGGCTCAGCCGGCGACCGAAACCGCCAGCGTGAGCGTCGTGAATTTCGGCCCAGAGGTGGCCTGCACCGTGACCGTCAACGGCGTACAGACCCAACATCGCACCGGCTCGGGAATCACGATCTGCGTCGGAACTGCCTGAGCCGTCGACGCACGCTGTCAGCTCGTTGAGACGGCGGGACCGGGCTGGCGTGCGGGCACCCGCACGGCGAGCATGCCCGCCAGCCCGACGACCAGCACCAGCACGATCCCGCCCATCCCGGCGCGGTCCGCGCCAAAGAAGTCGATGAACATGAAGAACAGCCACGGCGCCAGGAAGGACGCGGCGCGTCCGACGGTGGTGTAGAGCCCGAACGCCACACCTTCCTTGCCGTCCGCGGTGATCCGCAGCATCAGGTTGCGCGCCGCGGACAGCGTCGGCCCGATGAACAGGCACAGCAGCAGGCCACACACCCAGAAGGCCACCGGCCCCGACAGCGCCAACAGCGACAGCGCCACCACGATCAGGCAGACCAGCGACCCGACGATGACGGGTTTGGAACCCACCCGGTCATCGAGCATCCCGCCCACCACCGCACCGACCGCCGCGATCACACAGGCGCTCATCCCGAACAACAGCACGTCCGCCTGGGAGATGCCGTAGACGTTGACGCCGAGCACCGCGCCGAATGCGAAAACCCCGGCCAGTCCGTCGCGGAACACCGCGCTCGCCACCAGGTAGTAGACGACGTTGCGGTCGCGTTGCCACTCGCCGCGGATCTCGGCCCACAACTTGCGGTAGGCGCCGAAGAAACCGACGTGTTCGACCGGTTCGACGGCCGGCACGCGCGGAACCATCACGAATATCGGCAGTGCGAACAACACGAACCAGACCGCAGTGAGCAACATCACCGCCCGCACGTTCTGCCCGTCGGCGGTCGGGATGCCCAGCAGCCCACGGGTATCGCCGTCACCGGCGATGAACCCGACGTAGGCCAGCAGCAACAGCACGACGCTGCCCGCGTAGCCCAGGGCCAGGCCGAGCCCGGAGGTCCGCCCGGAGGTCTGAGGTGTGGACAGCTGTCGGAGCATGGCGTTGTAGGGCACGGTGGCCAGCTCGTTGCAGGCAGCTGTGCAGGCCAGCAGCACGAGCCCCGGCATCAGATAGCGGTGGTCGTCACGGATCAGGCTCATCGCCGCGGTAAACAGGACGGCCGCACCGGTCATCGCGGCAAGCACCCGACGCCGCCGATGCGGCGCATCGACCCAGATACCGGTGACCGGCGCCAGTAGGGCCACCGCGAGACCGGCGACCGTCATGGCCCGGCCCAGCCAGCTGGCCGGCGTGGTGTCTCCGGGGAGGTCCGCGCCGACGCTGCCAGTCAGGTACACCGAGAAGACGAATGTGACGACGATGGCGTTGAGGCCCGTCGCACCGCAGTCCCACAATGCCCACGCGAGCACCCTCGCCCGCCCGGGGTTAGTCATGACCGACACCCTATGGGTTCGGGCGCCTTCTAGGATTGGCCGCATGCCAGTACCCGCACCCAGTCCGGATGCCCGTGCCGTCGTCACCGGCGCCTCGCAGAACATCGGCGAAGCGTTGGCCACCGAACTCGCTGCCCGCGGCCACCACCTGATCATCACCGCGCGACGGGAGGATGTGCTGACGTCACTGGCGCAGCGCCTCACCGAGCGCTACGGCGTCACCGTCGAGGTGCGCGCCGTCGACCTCACCGACCCCACCGCCAGAGACGTCCTGTGCGACGAGCTGGCCCAGCGCGAGATCTCGATCCTGTGTGCCAATGCGGGCACCGCCACCTTCGGCCCGGTCATCGATCTCGATCCGGCCGGCGAGAAGGCACAGGTGCAACTCAACGTCCTCGGCGTGCACGATCTGGTGTTGGCGGTACTGCCGGGGATGGTCAAACGCGGATCCGGCGGCATCCTGACCTCCGGATCGGCGGCGGGCAACTCACCGATCCCCAACAACTCCACGTACGCGGCGTCCAAGGCGTTCGCCAACACGTTCAGCGAGTCGCTCCGCGGCGAGCTCAAGGGCGCCGGCGTGCACGTCACGGTGTTGGCGCCGGGCCCGGTGCGCACCGACCTGCCCGACGCGTCCGACCAGTCCCTGGTGGAGCGGTTGATCCCCGACTTCCTTTGGATCTCAACCGAATACACCGCCAAGCTGTCGCTCGACGGCCTGGAGAAGAACAAGATGCGGGTGGTGCCCGGGGTGACCTCCAAGGCCATGTCGATGGCCAGCGGCTATGCGCCGCGGGCCATCGTCACCCCGATTGTGGGCGCCGTCTACAAGAAGCTCGGCGGCGGCTAGAACTTCTTGCGCCGAAACCGCATTCCAGCAGAAGAACATCGAGTGGTGGCCTGCTGGAATGCCGTTTCGGCGGAAATCAGCGGCGGCGGCCCGTACCGAAAATGCTGCGGGTGATCTCGCGACCGAGGACGGTGCCCGCCGAGCGCATCGCGCTCTTGAACGCCGAGCTCTTGAGCACCTGCTCAAGCATGCCCGGTTCTGCCGGTTGCGCCGGGGCCGGCATCGCCTCGATCTCGCCTGAGGCCTCGACGCCGCCGAAGCCACCTGGATCCTCGGGCGACGGCGGCGGCGCGAGTTTCGCGGCCAGCCGCTCGTAGGCCGAATCCCCGTCCACGGTCTGGCCGTACGTCGCCTGCAGCGGGCTGGCCTTGGCGACCGCCGTGATCGCCTCGGTCCCGATGGTGTCCATCAACGACCGTGGCGCCCGCATCCTCGTCCAGGCCACCGGCGTCGGCGCACCTTTCTCCGAGAGCACCGTGACCACAGCCTCGCCGATCCCCAACGACGTCAGCGCCTTCTCCAGGTCGTAGACGTCGGTCTTCGGGTAGGTGCGCACCGTCTTCGACAGGGCCTTCTGATCGTCCGGGGTGAAGGCACGCAACGCGTGCTGCACCCGGGCACCCAACTGTGAGAGCACGTTGTTGGGCACATCGGTGGGCAGCTGGGTGCAGAAGAAAACACCGACGCCCTTCGAGCGGATCAGCTTGACGGTCTGCTCTACCTGTTCCAGGAACGCCTTGGATGCGTCGGTGAACAGCAGATGCGCCTCGTCGAAGATGAAGACCAACTTGGGCTTGTCGATGTCGCCGACCTCGGGCAGGGAGGTGAACAGATCGGCCAGCACCCACATCAGAAACGTGGAGAACATCACCGGCCGCGCGGCCTGCGAACCCAACTCCAGCAGGCTGATGATGCCGCGCCCCTGGGCGTCGGTGCGCAGCAGATCCTTGGGCTCCAGCTCCGGTTCACCGAAGAACGAATCGGCGCCCTCGGCCTCCAGATTGACCAGGGCCCGAAGGATGACGCCCGCCGTCGTGGTCGACACCGCGCCCAGCGCCTTGAGTTCGGCCTTGCCCTCATCGCTCGTGAGGAACTGGATCACCGAGCGAAGGTCCTTGATGTCCAGCAGGGGCAGGCCCTTCTGGTCGGCCCAATGGAAGATCAGGCCGAGCGTGGACTCCTGAGTGGTATTGAGGCCCAACACCTTCGACAGCAGGATCGGGCCGAAGCTGGTGATGGTGGCACGGACCGGTACCCCGATGCCCTCGGTGCCCAGCGACAGGAACTCCACCGGGAACGCCGTCGGTGTCCAGGTGTCGCCGGTGTCCTTGGCGCGCTGATCGGTCTTCTCGCCTGCCTCGCCGGACTTCGACAACCCCGACAGGTCGCCCTTCACGTCGGCCATCACCACCGGGACGCCGGCGGCCGAGAGCTGCTCGGCGATCACCTGCAGCGTCTTGGTCTTGCCGGTACCGGTGGCACCGGCAATCAACCCGTGCCGGTTGACCGTGGCCAGCGGGATGCGGACCTGTGCGCTCGGGTCGACGGTTCCGTCGACGACGACGGTGCCAAGCTCCAACGCCTGGCCTTCGACGGCGTAGCCGGCAGCAATCTGCTGCGCGGGGGTGGCTGTCGATTCGGTGGTCATGCCCCGGTCCTCCCAGTTTGCGCGAACGAGCCAATCGGGGACTGACACTACTTGTCAGGCGGCGCGCGCGGTGGGTGTGACTGCTCGTTGCCAGGTATGGGAATACTGTGGATCTTCGTGCGAGACGAACTGGTATGGATCGACTGCGAGATGACCGGCCTCGACCTCAAGTCCGATCGGCTGATCGAGATCGCGGTTCTGGTCACCGACGCTGACCTGAATATCCTCGGTGATGGCCTGGACGTGGTCATTCACACCGACGACGACGCGCTGTCGTCCATGGTCGACGTGGTCAAACAGATGCACACCCGGTCCGGGTTGACCGAAGAAGTCCGGGTGTCGACGGTCGATGTGGCCACCGCCGAAGAGATGGTGCTCGACTACATCCGCGAACACGTCAAGACAGCCAAGTCCGCTCCCCTTTGCGGCAACTCGATCGCGACCGACCGCGGCTTCATCACCCGCGACATGCCCAAACTCGACGATTACCTGCACTACCGGATGATCGACGTCAGCTCGATCAAGGAACTGTGCCGCCGCTGGTACCCCCGGATCTACTTCGGCCAGCCGGAGAAGGGCCTGGCACACCGCGCCCTGGCCGACATCCACGAGTCGATCCGCGAGCTCAAGTACTACCGCTCGACCGCGTTCGTCGCCCAGCCCGGTCCGTCTACCAGCGATATCGCCGCGATCGCGGCCGAGCTCGGCCCGCCGAAGGACGACGCGACCGGAACCGATTCGGCGCTAGGACACCCGAGCAGTTAGTATCTACGAGCCGCATATGCCGAAACGCAGCGCGGCGATGGTGGCTGTAGTTCAGTTGGTAGAGCACCAGGTTGTGATCCTGGCTGTCGCGGGTTCGAGTCCCGTCAGCCACCCCGAAATCGGGAACGCCGTCTGCGCAAGCAGACGGCGTTTCTGATTTCAGGCCCCTCCGGTTTCCGGTCGTTCAGGTCCCTCGTCAAGCTTCCCCAGGATTACTCCATCGATCGATCAGCTGGCCGGCGAACTCAAGCATCTGGTCCAGGCTGGGAAACATTGCGAAGGCATCCACGATCGCCTCATCAGCACCGGAGCCGGCTAAGCGCTCGAGTCTGCCGACAACCGAGTCGACGGACGTGCCCGGTTCGAGGTTGATCCGCATCGCCGTCTTCAGACCGTCAGGATCACGGCCGGCGTCGTGCGCCGCACGGCGCGCAACGGACCACAAGTGGTCGGTGACGTCGGCCTGCAACCCCTCGACCCCGAGCCAGCCGGTGCCGCTGCGGCCGACCCGGCGCATCGCTGCCTCACTGGCACCGCCGATCCAGATGGGCGGACCGCCAGCCTGGACCGGGCGCAGGTCCGCATGGACCGGTGGCAGCGAGAAGAACTCGCCATCCCAAGACACCGGCGTGGTCGTCCACCACTCGTGCAGGAACGCCAGCAGGTCATCGAGCATCGGACCGCGCCGACGCCAGTCCGCGCTGCGGGCGATGTCATGTTCGTCCTTCATCCACCCGATTCCCACGCCAACGTCGAGGCGGCCGTCGCTGAGCACGTCGAGCGTGGTCAGCAGCCGGGCCAGGTGCACCGGCTCGTAATAGAACGTGCTGAGCGTGCTGGCGTTCAGCCGTACCCGGCTGGTCGCCGTCGCGGCGACCGTCCACAGCAGGACCGGATCGAGGTACCGGGTCATCTGCGGCGGGTATGGCTGCTCCTTGCCCGGATACGTACTGTGCATTTCCACCGGCGTGACCAGGCGATCGCCGACCCACAGTGTGTCGTAGCCAAGGTCCTCGAGTCCTCGGCAGAACGCGCTCAGGCCAGCGGCGCTGCTGACCGCGGGCCCGACGATGGGAATTGCGAAACCAAGCTTCATCGCGAGAATCCTTTCGGTGATCCATCAACCATCATGTGGGCGCACGGCGCCTGTTCGTTTCCTGCTCGGACGGAGGCGGTGCGGCTCAGGCGGCAGCGGTGGCGCCGAGGGCGAAGTCGTAGTGCCCTACCCCGTGGCGCGCGAGGCCCATCACGACCAGGCCCGTTCCTTCCAGCCAGTGCGCCATGTTCAAGCCGCCGACGTCGAGCGGGCGCAACCCGAGACTCTCGGTGAACTCCGCCACGCCCGCCTTGGCGCGCGCATCGTCGCCGGCGATGAAGACGTCGAGCGTCCGGCCCTGGTTCAGGACAGCACCGAAGATGGTGTTGAACGCCTTCACCACACTGGCGCTGGCCGGGGCGGCCTTGGCAACTTCCTGCGCGATAGAGGTGTCGTCGGGTATGGCCAACCCGTCGGCCGTGGAATTGAAGGGGTTGCTGATGTCGACAATGACCTTGTCCGCGAGGGCGTCTCCGTACTGGGCGATGACCGGAACGACATTGGCGTACAACAGCGCCACGATGACGATGTCCCCGGCCGGGACGGCGCCGAACCGCCCCGTCGTGGTGCTGCCGCCGAGGGTCTTGGCCAGGTCAGCAGCCTTGGACTTATCACGGCCGATGATCTCAACCGTGTTGCCGCCCGCTACCGCCAGCGCGCCGATAGCGCGGGCCATATTCCCGGTGCCGATGATGCTGATGCTGCTCATGAGGTGTCCCGTCTGGAATTAGCGAATCGAAAAGGTTGACGAATCCACCTTAAGTCGAGTTTGGTGACACGTCAACCATTTGGGGTAGCATGGAGGTTGATGGAACCCAACTGGCTGAACCCTCGGGAAGACCGCGCCTGGCGGGCCTTCATGCACGCACATCATCAGCTCGTCGCGCAGTTGAACCGGGGCCTGCAGAAATCGGGCCTGTCCGGGGCCGACTACGAGGTCCTGGCGGCGCTCTCAGGTCACGACGGGGACCGCATGCCCGCCCACGCTCTGTGCAACGCACTGGGCTGGGAGAAAAGCCGTGTCTCCCACCAGGTCCGGCGCATGCAAACCGATGGGCTGATCTGCCGCGAGCCCAACCCCGACGACGCCCGCAGCACCATGGTCTGCCTGCTGCCGGCCGGCCGCGCCGCCATCGAGAAGGCGGCCCCCAGGCACGTGGCGGATGTCCGCCGGAACTTCATCGACCTGCTCACCCCGGCTGAGCTCGACATGCTCGCGGCCCTCAACGAACGAGTCCTGAGCCACCTGGCCAAAGACGCCGACTCCCCCGCCGAAGACGACCCCTCGTAACCTTCAGCAGCCGTGAGGATTTCAGCTCAGCCCGGACCTGGCGAGGCGCCCCTCACTCAGTCCTCGTGGCCCGGATCCCAGGTAGACGGCAACAGCGGCACCGCCGAGCCAGCATCAAACCCGGCGCCGGCCAACGTCGTCAATCCCGTCGTCGTCGCATCCGGCTTGTCCCGCACGCCGGAAAAGCCCAGTGGCCCCGCCCCGCGATCCGACGCCGTCGGCGGCGCCTCCGGTGCGGCACCTGGCTGCGGGTCAGCTTCGATATCCATGTACTCGTTGCCATGGCCGCGGTCCCGCATCCCGGCTCGTCGACGTCGGCGGGCCCGCGCCTCGCGGGCCGCCCCCCCGGCTGCGGCTGCGGCAGCACCAGGCTCGGACGCTTTCTTCTTGGCGCCGGCCGCGGCGGTGGACCGTGCTGCGGCTGGGACGCCGACGCCCGGCGCGCCGATCAGGTAGGGCGGGAAGAAGCCCGGCCCACCGCCCGGGGCAGCCGAAGGTGCCGGCCCGGAGGCGGCCGTTGCGGACGCCGACGCCCCTGCCGAAGGGCCCGCCGGAGCCGAGGGCGCCGTCGGAGCCGGTGAGCTGCTCGGAGCCGTCGGCGTGCTCCCGGCGGCCGGCCAGGTGCCAGAGTCGGCGCCGGCCGGAATCTCCGCGACACCGGATGCGGGCGGCTGGATTGCGGCCAGGCCGGTGATCGCCCATCCCAGGTTCGTAATCACGACGCTCAGCGCCGGCTGAATCAGGGCCGGGGACAATTGGACAACAACCTGCAGCAACTGGGCCGCATGGAAAGCCATGTCGGCCAACACCATCGGTAAATTGGTCAGCAGGGCAGCGGGGTCATTCAGCAGGTTGTCGATCAGTAGGTGAATGTTCTCCAGCTGCTCTTGACCGACTTCCAGCCACCACCGCGGGTCGAGTGGGCTCAGGTCTCCGTGGCCATGGTCGTCGTCATGGTCATGATCATGGTCATCGTCATGATCGTGGTCGTGCTCGTGATCGTGGTCGTCGTGCAGGATCCGCGGCGGCACGGGTGTGGGCGGGCTGGATGCCACCGCCGCCTCGGACACTCCTTGATAGACCGTCATCGTGGTGGCCGCCAGGATCCACATCCGCACGTAGTCGGCCTCGGTCAGCGCGATCGGAATGGTGTTGATTCCAAAGAAGTTGGTGGACACCAGCACCGCCTGCCGTGCATGGTTGGCGGCCAGCTCGGCCAGGGTGGGCATCACCGCCAATGCACTGGCATACGCGGCGGCGGCGGTTTCGTGCCGAACGGCGATCGCCGCAGTGTCGGTGCTGGCCTGGCGCAACCACGCCAGGTAGGGAAAATGTGCGGCGACGTACTGTTCCGCACTCGGACCTTGCCACGCCCCGGCTTGTACCGCACCCAATACTGCCGCGAGTTCTGTTGCCACCGTTGCATATTCGACGCTCAACAAGGACCACGCGCCGGCGGCTGCCAGCATCGGACCCTGACCTGGGCCGCCGGTCAGCGATGCAGAATGCACCTCCGGCGGCGAGGCCATCCATACGGCCATGAGAAACCCTCCTTGTAGACCGTCTACCCGAAGCGTCCAAGTTATTGAATACGATTGTCATTATCAATAAATCCATCGAAACTCATAGAAAAGCCGGCCGGAAGCAGCTTCAGGTTCTGCAAGGTGGCCACAGCGCCGGCCGAGGTCCATGTGACATGGCGCAGCAGCGGTCAATCCACTGACAGTCCACGCCGACGTTTGATCTCGGACGTCATGCGTCGGATGCGCGCGCAACTCGGCACAACAGATGGGGTCAAAGACCTTGTGACCGAACGGCCGTCACGACCGTGCAGGTATCCCAGCGACCGCAGTCATCGGCCGCGGGATTGAATTGCGGACTATTCCGCCGCGTCGGCCCGCGGCCGAATCCGCGGTGCCAGTTGCACGATCTCGGGTACCACGGTCGGGTTCTCGTAGGCGGTGGTCACCAGTGACACCAGGGTGTTGGCGACGTCGCGCAGGGCCGACATCCGGGCCGGCAGAGCGCCCTGCGCCACCCACGTCTTGACCAATTGGCCCAGCAGGTCGCGGTCCGCACCGCGCAGGATCTCAGTGTCGTCGGTGGGGCCGACGCCCACCCGTATCAGCGACAGCTCGGGATGCTCGATGCGCCAGGAGTTCAGGATTTCATCGAGAGCGGCCTTGCTCGAGCTGTAGGCCGCCACACCGGCCCGCGGACGGCCCACGTCATAGCTGGAGGCGACCAGCACGACACCGTTCTCGGACAGCCGCGGTGTCGCCGCACGCAGCACGTTGTTGGCGCCCAAGGTGTTGACGCTGAACGCGTGCAACCAGGTGGCCACGTCGGTGTCCTCGATGTAGGCGAACGGGATCACCGTGCTGGTGAACACCACGGCGTCCAGGCCGCCCAGCGCGTCCGCTGCGTCGTTGACCACGCGGCTGATGGCCGCGGAATCCTCGACGTCAAGTTCGTAAGCGAAGCCATCGATGGCCTCTGCCAGGGAATTCAGCAGGTCGATACGTCGCGCGGCCACGGCGACCTTGGCGCCGCGTTCGGTGGCACTGACCGCTACAGCGTGGCCGATACCCGACGAGGCACCGACGACGAGGAGACGCAGCCCGGCTGCATCGGCTCGCTGACCGCTCATGCTGGATCAACCTCCATGGTTCATCTCAAGGTGTTAGGTCACCCTTCGCTCGTCGGACATTACCGCGTGCGATGAGTTCTGGCCGCGCGGTGGGTCCACTTAAGAGAACGAGATTCTCCGAACAGCAATCAGGAGCCCTTCATGACGACAGGAAAACCTCCGATAGTCGACCAGCAGGCCTGGCGCACCGCGCTCGACGAATTGCGGCGCCGGGAGAAGGCCGCCACCCGGGAACTGGACGCGATCGCTGCGGCACGACGGCGGCTACCGATGGTGCAGTTGCCGGAGTACACGCTCATTGGTGCCGACGGGCCGGTGCAGCTGACCGGCGTATTCGACGGGCACTCACAATTGATCACCTACCACCACATGTGGACCGACGGCGCGGACTGGCAGTGCGGCGGCTGCACGGGCTTCACCTCGCAGTTCACCCGACTCGACTTCCTCGACAACTATGACGCCCGCTTCGTCATCGTCACCAACGGTCCGATCGAAGACGCGCTGGCCTACCGCGACAAGGTCGGCAACCGCATGGAGTGGTACTCGTCGTCGGAGAGTTCATTCGGCACCGACGTCGACGCCGCCCCGAGCGGCGGTTTCGCGGTCAACGTATTTCTGCGGGACGGCGAAACCGTGTACCGCACCTGGCACACCAATGGCCGTGGCACCGAACAACTCAGCCACTCCTTCGCCCTCATCGACCTGTTGCCCTACGGGCGGCAGGAGCAGTGGCTCGATTCCCCCGAGGGGTGGCCGTCACGGCCGACATACTCGGGCTGGCTGGACAGCCCGGACGTCGCCCGCCTGTATGGAAAGGAAAACGCATGAGTGAGCAGAGCACGGTCGACAAGGAGCGCTACGTCGTCACCCGCACCATCTCAGCCTCCCCGGCGGAGGTGTTCGCCGTCCTGGCCGACCCGGCCCGCCACTGCGACACCGAGCCCGGCGACTGGGTGCGCGACGCGATCGATCCCCAGCCGATCACCGGGACCGGCCAGATCTTCGCGATCAACATGTTCCTGCCGGCCGCCGGCGGCCACTACGTCATGCACAACCTGGTGACCGACTTCGACCAAGACCGCACCATCGAATGGTTGCCCGGTCAGCTGGACAAAGACGGCCACCATGCCCCGGGCGGTTGGTCGTGGCGCTACGACCTGGCCCCCAACGGCGAGCAGACCGACGTCACTATCACCTACGACTGGACCGACACCCCGCAGAGCTTCCGCGACCAGATCGGCGGGATGCCACCGTTCGGCACCGACTTCATCGCCGAATCGCTTGCCGCTCTGGACCGTTCGGTGAGGTAGCGGTCAGGCCGGGACCCGGTCCAGGAACCCCAGCACGGTCTGGATGCGGCCTTGATCGTCGGTGGTCAGTACATCGAATCCGAGGATCACCGGTTCGGCGTCCCGCAGGCCCAGACCCCACTGGAACCGCGCCTGGCGGTGATGCACATCAGGCTCGCTGACGAGCGTGAACACATATCCCGGGAACTGAGTGTGGACGGCCGCGATCGCCCCGGAGATCTCGTCGTGACCGCTCACCTCGGCGAGGGGGTCGGTGTAGCTGGCCCCACGCGTCCAGTGCTGCTCGAGCAAGGCCTGTCGATCGGCGGCGGGGACGGCATTCCAGGTCTTCAGGTATGCGGAGACGGTATCGGCAACATCGACCATGTCTGAACCTCTTTCACGGTATTGAACTGGGACATAACCAGATTCACCGCTACGAGACGATGTGTCGATTACCGCTGGGGTAACCGGGGCAGGAGTCAGGTGGCGGCGTTGCCGGTGCGCCACTGATCCCATGGGATGTTCCAGTCCCCCAGGCCCTCGGTGCCCGGCAATACCGAGCCCACCGTGTTGACGACCTCCACGATGTCGCCCCGTTTGGTGTTCTCGTAGAACCAGCGGGCGTTGGACGTACTGACATTCAGGCATCCGTGGCTGACATTGCTGTAACCCTGGCTGCCGACCGACCACGGGGCGCCGTGCACATAGATACCGCTGTAGGACATCTGGGTCGCGAAGTCGACTTCGGTGCGATAGCCGTTGGGCGAGTTGACCGGCACCCCGTAGGTCGACGAATCCATCACCAGATGGTCGAAGCGGTCGCCGACGATGTAAACCCCGTTGTTGGTCGGAGAACTGTTCTTACCCATGGAGATCGGCATGGCCTTGACGACCTCGCCGTTACGCCGAATGGTCAGAGTCTTGGTGGTGTCATCGGCAGAGGCGATCACCTCGTCGCCGATCGTGAAGTGGGTGGACACGTCGCCCTGGCCGAACAATCCGTCACCCAACGCGACGCCATAGGTGTTGACGGTCACGTCCACCGAGGTGCCGGGCTTCCAGTATTTGGCTGGGCGCCAGCGCACTTCGCGGTTGTTGAGCCAGTAGAACGCACCCTCGACCGGCGGATTGGTCTTGACGGTGATGGCACGCTGGGCGGCCAGGCGGTCGGAGATGTTCTCGTCGAAGCGGATTGCCACCGGCTGACCCACCCCGACCACTTCCCCGTCGTTCGGCAGGAGGTAAGGCATCGTCAGGTTGGCCGGCGAGTGCGTCTCGAACCGCAGCCTGCGGTTGGCGACGCCACCGAGTCCCAGCGACTGCGCGTTGAGGGTGTACTGCTCGTTGTAGTCGAGCGGGTCGGTGGTCGACCACGTCAACCCGTCAGCACTCAACTTCCCTGCGACGCCGGCACCCTCTTCATTGGTCATGCTGACCCCACCGAGCACACCGTTCTCAGCGCTCACCGTGACCGGCGCGTCGACGGTTACCCCGACGGCGCCATCGGTCACCGAGGCGTTCACCCTGGGCACCAACAAATCGCCGTAAGGAGTGCCCTTGTCGGTGATCACCGGCGGCGTCCCCTGTGGGTCTTCGCCCCCGCACGCCGTCAGGCCCAACATCATCGCCGGCACCATGGCAACCACCGCTCGCCGGAACACACCCCGATTTGGACGGGTCGCCGTCTGGGCCTGCCCCATGTTGTCCCACCCCTCACACGGTCGATAGCAAATCTTGGCAATAGTCTAAGTGTTCCGCCGGGATCGGGCCGACCTCAACGTGGCCCCAGGCCCATCACCAGCGGATTTCACTGTTGAGTGAAACTCCTGTTATTGTCTCTCACGCGCGCCGTTAGCTCAGTTGGTAGAGCAGCTGACTCTTAATCAGCGGGTCCGGGGTTCGAAACCCTGACGGCGCACCAACCAAAAACCCTGCCTCGGCAGGGTTTTTGCGTTTCAGGGTTTCAGAGTTACTGGGACCGTGCACCTATCAGGCTCGGTACCGTTCGGCCAGTCTGTCACCGATGCTGGATTCCGCCTCTTCCAACAACATCTCTACGGCACCGGCCAGATGCGCGGCGGCATAGCCGTGATCCCGGTGTTGTTCGCTCTTGAATCGGTCGAGCTCCCTGCGTAGATCGCCCAGGGTTTCATCACTCACATACGCCATACGGCTACCTCCAGTCGGTGTGACCACGGCCCACATCGCCATAGGAGGTTCGACATGAGCCATCGGGTGTTGTCAGCGAATCCCGACGATGAGTTCGTCGGGATTCGCTCTACCGGCGATAGCCCATGCAGCGATCCTGGCAAACGGAAAATAAGTTAGCTGCAACGCAATACCCCCTTGTCACGCGATCGTTCCATGTTGCGGTCGGGATCTAGACCCAAGCCCGCCTCCCCAATCACGACACGACGTCGACCTTAGCTGGACACCTATGCACTAGCAACCGGTTCGACGAGAAAGGGCCGTTCCCGCCCTGCTATGCAGCAGATTTCAGCTACCGCTCACATTCGACGCCGAGTTGCGCAGGGCACGGGCGACTGCCAGACAGAGACATGTTTGCCAATCGTTTTTCCCACGAAATCAGCGTGGATCAGGGCAGAGGAGCCGACGGCGCGCCGCGCGACGCCAACACGCCAGCAAACTTTTCAGCGAATCGCGTCAATTTCGCCCGACGCTACGTGGCCACTTTCATCCACCACCACGGGCACCCATCGAATTTGCGGTGAGCGGTCCGGGAAACTGCGAGAATCCCGTCGACAACATACGTCGATAATGTGCTGATAACCGTGACGTAACACGACTAGTCATGACAGGGTCAAATTGTTGACGTAGTCGTAAGTTACTGAATAGAATCCAGCTTCAGCGCTTCCGCTGGTCAGACGGCAGAAACCGTGTTAATGTCAAGTTAGCTGATTTATTACGATCCGGGACCGTGTGGCGATTGCGCCAAGATGAGGGGTGTTAGCTGATGGCTACCACAGGTGGCGCCGCTCCCGCAGCCGCATCAACCGCCGCATTTGTTGCTGCGAACCAGCCTGTGATGGTGTACACCTGCAACCGACTGGGTCGCGTCGCCAATCCCCCGAGTTTCTCGTTGGCGGACTGGCTCCTGTTCCGCCGCCGCTGAGCGGCGTATCCAGGCACAGCCGCTGAGCGGCGAATCACCGCAGGGCATCCACGGCGCCCTGCGAATCGACTCAGCGCCGCTTGATCCGTCGCACGACGACGAACACAACCAGTACTCCTGCACCGGCCAATGACGCCGTCACCACAGGCTTCTTGATAAAGCCGACCACCGCCGACTTGAAATCGTCGGCCAGACGCTGGGGGTTGGCCCGCTCGGCCAGGGAGTCGACAGTCACCGCCAGCTGATCGCGAGCCTGATCGATGTCCCGCTTGATGTTCTCCGGGTCCCGGTTCGCCATTGTTTGCTCCTCCAAGCCGCTCCATGTCGTGCTGCCCTGCCGCACTACCCTAGATCAGCCGGCACCGTGACAACGGAACCGGTCGACAAGAAGGGATACCTAACACATGCCGGCAACCCCGCGCCTCGAGGTGGGAGACACCGCCCCGGCTTTCAGCCTGCCCGACGCCGACGGCAACGTCGTCAAACTCTCCGACTACAAGGGCCGCAAGGTCATCGTGTACTTCTACCCCGCCGCATCCACGCCCGGATGCACCAAGCAGGCGTGCGATTTCCGTGACAGCCTCGCCGAACTCAATGGCGCCGGCCTGGACGTCGTGGGCATCTCCCCCGACAAGCCGGAGAAGCTGGCCAAGTTCCGCGACAAGGAGGAGCTCACCTTCCCGTTGCTGTCCGATCCCTCCCGCGAGGTACTGACAGCCTGGGGTGCCTTCGGCGAAAAGACCATGTACGGCAAGACCGTTCAGGGCGTGATCCGCTCCACCTTCCTGGTCGACGAGTTGGGCAAGATCGCCGTCGCGCAGTACAACGTGCGGGCCACCGGTCACGTCGCCAAGTTGCGCCGCGACCTCTCGGTCTAACGGGCCAGCGCTTCGAGCAGGAGCGCCTCGGCCGTCGCCGCTTTCTGCAGCACGCCCAGGTGCAGGCTTTCGTTCACGCTGTGCGCCTGCGTGCCGGGGTCCTCTACACCGGTCACCAGAATCGTCGCGGCCGGGAAGGCGTCGGCGAATTCGGCGATGAACGGGATCGAGCCGCCCATGCCCATGTCCACCGGATCGGTACCCCAGGCGGTGCGGAACGCGGAACGAGCCGCGTCGTACACCGCCCCCGAGGCGTCGATCGCGTAGGGCTGACCAACGTCGCCCGGGGTGACAGTGACCTGGGCGCCCCAGGGCGCATGGGCTTCGAGGTGACGGGTCAACGCCTCCAGATGCGCGTGAGCGTCGCCGCCGGGCGCGACCCGCATGCTGATCTTGGCGCGGGCACGCGGGATCAGGGTGTTCGACGACTTGTCGATGGGTGTGGTGTCGATGCCGATGACGGTGATGGCGGGCTTCGCCCACATGCGTTGCACCACTGAGCCGGAGCCGATTTCGGACACGCCGTCCAACAGACCGGATTCCTGGCGGACCCAGTGCGCGCCGCGGTCCACGTCGGCCGCCGTCGCTTCGTGCAAACCGGTCACCGCGACGTTGCCGTCGTCGTCGTGCAGGCTGGCCAGCAACCGCACCAACACGCTCAACGCGTCCGGCACCACCCCGCCCCACAGGCCCGAGTGCAGGCCGTGGTCCAGGGTGGCCACTTCGACCACACAATCGGCCAGGCCACGCAGGGTCACGGTCAACGCCGGGATCTCGGTGCTCCAGTTGTCGGAGTCGGCGATGACGATGACGTCGGCCGCCAGCGCGTCATGGTGGGCACCGAGCAGGGCGCCCAATGAGGGCGATCCGGATTCCTCCTCGCCCTCGACGAAAACCGTCACACCTACCGGCGGCTTGCCGTCGAAGGCGCGTATCGCGGCCAGATGTGTTGCGATACCGGCCTTGTCGTCGGCGGTGCCCCGGCCATAGAGCCGGCCGTCACGCTCGGTCGGCTCGAACGGCGCGGAGTTCCACTGAGCCGGGTCCCCTTCGGGTTGCACGTCGTGGTGTGCGTACAGCAGCACCGTCGGCGCCCCCGCGGGTGGCGGGTAGTGCGCGATGACGGCGGGCGCACCACCCTCGCTGACGATGCGAACGTCGGGAAAACCTGCGTCGGACAACAGCTTTGCGACCGCCTCGGCGCTGCGGTGCACTTCGTCCCGGCGCGCCGGGTCGGCCCACACCGATTGGATACGGACCAGATCCTCCAGATCCGACCGCACCGACGGCAACACCTGCTGCACCCGCGCCACCACGTCACTCATGGTGACGACACTAGCCGCACCGTCGAGAGAGCTAGGGCTCCTCGATGATCGCCACCGCGGCGGCGGTGTCGGCCTCGTGGGTGAGCGAGACATGAATGGTCACGCTCTCAAGGTGCTTGGCGATCTCACCGGACAGCCGCACCTTGGGCCGACCCCACATGTCGGTGACCACCTCGATGTCGCGGTGGATGCCCTCCGGCAGGGCCGGCCGCTTGGAGAACCGCGAGCTCGACCAGGCCTTGATCACGGCTTCCTTGGCCGCCCACCGGGCCGCCAGGTGCCGGGCCGCCGACGAACTCTTGTCCGCGGCGTCCCGGCGCTCACCCGGCGTGAACGTCTCGGCGAACACGGTTCCCGGCCGGTCCACCTGCTCGGCGAAATCAGGTATGGAAACCAGATCGATGCCTACGCCCACAATCGCCATGGAAGCGAACCTAGCTCACCTCTGTCTGCACGCACTCACCGCACATACAGATCGTCGTCACCGAGGCGGGCGTCCGCATTCAGCAACATCGCTGCTTCCTGACGCTTCTCGGGCGCATCGTGGTCGAACCGGCGGTCGGCAGGCTTCTCGTACATCGGCCGCCCGCCGGCGATCGCCCCGGCCAACCGACGCTGACCGGCCAGCGTGCGCTGCTCGGCCCGCTTGCGGTAGTCGTCGCGCTCGGCCGGATCGAGCGCTGCGATGAACGCCTCCGGGTGCACCAGGGCAACCAGACCCGACACGTGACCGAACCCGAGGCTGGTGACCAGACCGGCCTTGAGCGGGAATTTCCCGCGCAGGTCGAGGGGCTCGCGCACCCAGACGAAGTGGCCGGAGGTGGCCAGCTCGTCATCGACGCAGTCCAGGCTGCGGTTCGGCGGGATGACGCCGTCGCGCAGGATCTGGCACAGACCCATCATCTGGAACACCGCCGCGCCGCCCTTGGCGTGCCCGGTCAGCGTCTTCTGGCTGACGATGAACAACGGAGCACCGGACGAACGGCCCATCGAGTCGGCCAGCCGCTCGTGCAGCTCGGTCTCGTTGGGATCGTTGGCCAGCGTCGAGGTGTCGTGCTTGGAGATCACCGCGATGTCGTCGGCACCCACCCCCAGCTTGGCCAGCGACCGGGCCAGCTGCGAGTCCTTGCCGCCACGCCCAGCGCCAAGAGCACCGAGCCCGGGAGCCGGGATCGAGGTGTGCACACCGTCGGCGAAGCTCTGCGCGTAACCGACCACGGCCAGCACCGGCAGGCCCATCTTGACAGCCAGGTCACCGCGGGCCAGCAGGATGGTGCCACCGCCCTGGGCTTCCAGGAAGCCGAGACGACGACGGTCGTTGGCGCGCGAGAACTTCGAGTCGCTGATGCCCTTGGCCCGCATCATCTCGGTGTCGGCGGTGGCCGCCATGTCACCGAAGCCGATGATGGCTTCCAGGGTCAGGTCGTCGAAGCCGCCGGCCACCACCAGGTCCGCCTTGCCGAGACGGATCTTGTCGACACCCTCCTCGACCGAGACGGCCGCTGTGGCGCAGGCGCCGACCGGGTGGACCATCGCGCCGTACCCGCCGACATAGGACTGCATGACGTGTGCCGCAACAACGTTCGGCAGCACCTCCTGCAGGATGTCGTTCGGCTTGGACTTACCCAGCAGGTTGCCGTGGTACATGGTCTGCATCGAGGTCATGCCGCCCATGCCGGTGCCCTGCGTGGAGGCCACCAGACTCGGGTGCACCCAGCGCATCAGTTCGGTCGGGGTGAAGCCCGAGGACAGGAACGCATCTACGGTGGCGACGATGTTCCACAGCGCAACCCGGTCGATCGAGTTGGCCATGTCCGGGGTGATGCCCCACACCGTCGGGTCGAACCCGGTGGGGATCTGGGCGCCGACTGTGCGCGACAGCTTGGTCTTGCGCGGAACCCGAATCTCGGTGCCCGCCTTGCGGATCACCTGCCAGTCACCGGAATCCGGCACCGGCCGAGCCACAGTGTGCTCGGGGTCGAAGGACACGAACGCCCGGGCGTCGGCCTCGCTGGACACGACGAAGCTGAAGTCCTTGTCCAGGAACACGCTGACCAGCAGCGGCGAGGCGTGATCGGGATCGATCGCGCCGTCATCAACGAACTCGCGAATACCGCAGCGCTCAACCACGGCGTCGTGGTAGCGCTCCACGATCTCCGATTCGGGCACCAGCTCACCGGTTTCGGCGTCGTACCAACCGGCCTTGGGATCGTCTTCCCACTTGACCAGACCGGTGGTCCAGGCCAGTTCCAGCACGCCGGCCGCCGACAGCTCGCCGGAGACCTCCATCTCGAAGCGCGTGCGGGACGAGCCGTACGGCCCGAGCTCGGCACCACCGACGATGACCACCAGGTCGGCCGGGTCGACGTCGAGGTCGGCCCACTCCGGCGCGGGCGCCGGGTTGTGCCCGCGCGGGGGGGACGGCAGTGCCGCCAGGACACCAACCTCTTCTTCTTCGGATTCGGCTGCGGCACTTGACATGTCCTCGCGAGCCTTGGCGGCGAGCTCGGCCATGTCGATCTTGATGTCGCCCAGGCCGCCGGTCAGGTCGGCCTTGATCGGCGCGTTGGCCGCGGCCACCTTGGACTCCACCGTGCACAGGTTCAGTAGCATGGCTGCCATCTGCGCACTGCTGTAGGTGGTGACGCCGGCCTCCTCGACCGCGCTGACGATGGCGTCGTTGTGGCCCATCAGCCCGGTGCCCTTGGTCCAGCCGATCAACGCGTGCGCCAGGCTGACCCGCTCGGCCCACGAGCTTTCCGCACTCCAGCGGTTCACCAACGCATCGAGCGCCGACTTGGATTCGCCGTACGCACCGTCGCCGCCGAACATGCCGCGATTGGGCGAGCCCGGCAGCACCACGTGCAGGCGCGAGGCGATGTCACGCTCGGCACCGATCGTCGACAGCCCACCGATGAGCCGCTGCACGGCCCACAGCAGCACCTTCATCTCCATCTCGGAGCGTGAACCCGCCTCCGAGAGGTCCCCGGCCACGCGCGGTGCGGCGAACGGGAACAGCAGCGTCGGAGTCTGCGCATCCTTGAGGTGAATCGATTGCGGCCCAAGGCTTTCGATCTGCTCGCTACCCACCCACTCGACCAGCTTGTCGATGTCGGAGTAGGACGCCATGTTGGCCGGGACTACCCACAGGGTGGCGCCGAAGCGGGCGTTCTCGCGGTAGAGCTTCTTGTAGAACGCGAGCCGGTCGTCGTCCAGACGCGAGGTGGTGGCGATGACGGTGGCACCGCCGTCGAGCAGCTGCCCGACGACCGAAGAGGCGATGGAGCCCTTCGACGCACCGGTCACCACGGCGACCTCATTGGTGTAGCGGCCCTTGCCAGGGTTCTCCGCACCGGCCGCGATGCGACCGAACAGCGATGCATGGATGGTACGCCCAGCGGCCAGAGCCTTGCCCTGCCACCAATTCGCCTGCGTGGCAACGACATGCCCGGCGCCTTCGAATCGCTCGGACAGGCGCTGCCAGTCGGCGTCGATCTCGCCCTCGTCGGCCAGCCACAGCTTGACCAGGTCCTCACGCGCACTGGCCCAGCGGTCGTCGAACACGACGGCCTTCTTGCCGTCGAATGCCGGAGCCACCAATCGCGGCCAGTCCGAACCGAGTTCGGTGGTGACCAGGTCGATCAGCTCAGCGTCGGTCGACGCTTCGGAGACACCCACGGGCGTATCCAGGCCGAGCTGGCCCAGCACCAGGCGCGCGGCCGAGGCCAGCACGCCGTCGGGACCGGTGACCTTCTCGGCGAACTCGTTCAGCGCGGCCGAATCCACCACGCCGCCACCACCGGCGCCACCGGCCGACGGCAGGCTCACCGGAACGCCCTGGCGGGCACCGACAGCGACCACCGCGGCATCGATCACCTTGTCCACATCGGCCGCGGTCGCCAGCGCACCGGCGTGCAGCGCACCCAGGTCGCCGCCGCGCACGCTGCTGCCCTCACGGGTGCCCAGTGCCACCTCGACGGTGACGTGCTTGGCCCAGCCCGGACCCAGCTCCCAGGTCTTGCTGACCCGCTCGGCGATGTAGGCCGGACGCTTGCCCGATGGACCGAACACCGTGCGCAGCTGATCGTTGATGGCGTCCGAGAGAACCGGTCCGAACGGCTTGTAGGTACGGGCCAGCTTGCTGACCTGGCCCTTCAGCGCGCCCAGGTCCGCCTCGGCGGCACCGTCGATGGCACCCAGGTTGAGCTCGGAACCCAGGTCAACCAGCAGTTGGTTGCGGCGCGAGGACGCACCGTCGGTGATGGACTCGATGGAGTCCAGCCCCTCGATCTGGTCGATACGCATCTTGGCGCTCAACGCGATGAGGCCGACAGTGGCATCGGCTGCGTCGAAGCCGATGTCCTCCGGGCGGGGACCGCCCGACGGGGCGGCCGGTGCAGCCGCCGGTGCCGGTGCAGCCGCGGCGGCAGGAGCAGCTTCAGCGGAAGACTCCGTGGGAGCCTCCTCCAACTCAGGCTCCGGCTCCGGATCGGTGTCGCTGGCGAACAGCACCGCGGCATCGCGCTCGGCGTTGAGCACCTCGACGGTGCTGTGGGCGAATTCGGGCAGCTTGAGCGTGTTGGTGGCCAGGCCGGCGACCGTCGGCGCGTTCTTCACGCCGATCTCGACGAACCGCTCCACCCCGAGTCCGCCCGCGGCCTCCTCGATGAACAGCAGGTCCTGGGTCTCGATCCAACGCACGGGGCTCGCGAACTGCCATGCCAGCAGCTCGATCACGACCTTGCGCATCAACTCGCTTGGCTTCTCGTTACGCCAGGTGTCGTAGTCGGCGAGAATCTCGTCGAGCGGCTCGGCCGGCACCAGGTCGCGGATCTCCTGAATGAAATCGCGGTCCAATGTGAACGGCCGGGGCACCAGGTTCGGGACGTAGCGCCCGACCACCAGCTCTGGATCCCGGTCGCGCGGCAGAACGCGTTCCAGGCTGCGCCGGAAATCGTCCACGCCCACCCGCAGCACGCTGGAGTGGAACGGCACGTCGATGCCAGGCACCAGGATGAACGACCGCTTGCCACCGCTGATCTCGCGACGACGCTCGACCTCTTCCTCCAGCGCCTCCAGACCGCGCACGGTGCCGGCGATCGCATACTGCGATCCGCGCAGGTTGAAGTTCACGATCTGTAGGAATTCTCCGGTGTTCGCCGCAATTTGCGCGACGAAGTCCTCGACATCCTCGTCGGCGAGATCGATTTGCGACGGCCGGATCGCGGCCAGCCGGTAGTTGGACCGGCCCCGCTCATCACGCGGCACGATGTCGTGCATCTTCGAGCCGCGGTGGAACACGGCTTCCAGCAGACCTTCGAGCTCGATGACGCCGGAAACACACGCCAGCGCAGTGTATTCGCCGACGGAGTGACCGCAGGCAATCGCACCTTCGACGAACGCGCCCTGTTCACGCATCTCGGCAACCTGGGCCGCAGCCGTCGTGGCCATGGCGACCTGGGTGAACTGCGTCAGGTACAGCACGCCCTCGGGGTGCTCGTAGTGCACACCGGAGGCAATCAGCGACGTCGGGTTGTCGCGGACCACGTGCAGCACCGAGAAGCCCAGCGTCTCGCGGGTGAACTTGTCGGCCTTGTCCCACACCTTGCGTGCGGCCTTGGACCGGGCCCGGACCTCCATGCCCATGCCCTTGGACTGGATGCCCTGGCCGGGGAACGCGTAGACGGTCTTGGGTGCGGCCAGGCGCGCGGTCGCGGCCATCACCAGCTCGGAACCGATGCGGGCCTGAACCTCGACAACCTCTGCGCCGACGTCGATTCCGACCCGGTCGACCCGGAAATCGACCTCGTCGCCCGGCTTGACCATGCCCAGGAAGCGAGCGGTCCAGCCGACCAGTTTGGCCGGCGGAATCGGCTTGCCGTCGGTGGCGGTCACGACGTGCTGGGCCGCGGCCGACAGCCACATGCCGTGCACGATGGGCGATTCCAGACCGGCCAGCAGCGCGGCGGCCCGGTCGGTGTGGATCGGGTTGTGGTCACCGGACACCACGGCGAACGGCCGCATGTCCACGGGCGCACCGATCGTGACGTCGCGGCGGCGACGGCGCGGGGTGTCGGTGGCGTTGTCCGAGATCGCGCCGCCGGCCCGGACCGGGTCGGTCAACTCGGCCCCACCGGTGCGGCCGCGGATCGCGAACCGCTCCTCGAGCTTGGCCAGCTCGGTTCCGTCTGCGCTGCGTACAACTACCGAAACCGGCACAACACGGCCAACTTCGGTGTCATGCGCGGCCGAAGCCGTTGCAGTGACGGTCAATTCGGCCAGCTCGGTCGGCAACGCCGCCAACAGGTGAGCGGCGTGGTCCAGGTGCACCAGGCTCAGCAGACCCTCGACGACCGGGAATCCGGAGTCAGTGGCCGCGGAACCGATCGCGGCGAACACCGCGGGCCAGCACCGGCCGACCAGGGCGTCGGGGACGACGGTGAGCGTCGGCGCCAGCGGGGCACCGAAGGTGGCGGTGACGCCGGTGTGGTCGGCAACCTGCTCGGGGTTCCACACGACGCTGACCGTGGCGGTCCCATCGACAACCGGCGGGAGGGCGTCGGGTCCATCAACACCCGCCGCGATTGCGAGCACCGAACGCATGGCGGTCGCGGCGTCGGCGACCTCGACGACCGGTGCGCCGCCGCTGCGGATGGCGTCGGTCAGGGTGAACCGGATCTCGATCCAGGTTCCCGACAGCGGCACCGACAGCACCACGTGCCGATCGTCGGCAACCTCGAGCCGGGCACCCGTGGACGGGTTTGTGGCGGAACGGTTTTCGTTCACCTGCCACTCCGAGGCCGGCGCAATCCGATGCACGGGGTTGACCGAGGTGCGGCCTGCCCACAGCACGTCGGGGGCGTCGAGCAGCACGGCCAGCGGGCCGGTGACATCGTCACGGCCGTGACGGCGCGACAGCACAGCCTGCGGCTGGGCACCAGCAGCCAGGACCTGATCGACAGCGGCCTGTTCGAAGCGGTCCAGGAGCTCACCGACGGGCTCGTCGACCCGGGTGATGCCGGCGACGGCCTCGGTGCCGGGGATGACGCACACCTGATCGGCGGTGTAGCGCGCATCGTGGGCCTGCCACAGCGAATCGCTGCGCCACCACCGGCGCACATCCTTGTCGATCACGGGAACGAAGTTGACCGGCTTGCCCAGCGTCTTGCACAGCTCGATGAAGAACGGCACATCGGCCGGGTGCAGCTGCACGGAGGCGACATCCGGGTAGGCCGAGACCAGTGCGGTCAGCGCGGCCTTGGGATCTTCCAGCAGCGCCTCGCCGTCACCGGCAGCGTCGAACAGCGTCTCGATCGGTCCGAAATCCTGTGCGTGCAAACGTGCTTCGGCACGCTTGAGCATCTGCTCGAAGCGGTCGCGCCAGGTGATGTCCAGCCACGGCGAGTCCCCGCGCCTGGAATCGGCGGTGCTGTTGCCGTCACCGATGGACAGCTCGACGTAGCGCCGCAGCCACTGCAGGTAGGTCATCTCGGCGACATCGCCGAAGTACGGCTTGGCCGTGTTGGCCATCGCGGCGATGATCTCGTCGCGGCGGGCTGCCACCGCGTCGGCGTCACCGGCAACCTCGTCGAGCAGCCGGCCGCAGCGCGATGCGGTGTTGTCGATCTCGTGGATGTCGGCGCCGAGCTGGCTGCGTCCGGAGGCCATGCCGTTGACGGCCTTGCCCGCACCCACCCAGGTATCGGTGCCCTTGGTGTCCACCAGCAGCTGCTTGACCGCGGGTGACGTGGTTGCCTCAAGCGTGGCCATGGCAGCGGTGCCGACCAGGATGCCGTCGACCGGCATCAGCGGGTAACCGTGTGCGGCCGACCAGCGGCCCGACAGGTACTCGGTGGACCGCTCCGGGGTACCGATGCCGCCGCCGACGCAGATGGTGATGTTGGATCGGCTGCGCAGCTCGGAGTAGGTGGCCAGCAACAGGTCGTCGAGGTCTTCCCACGAATGGTGGCCACCGGCGCGACCGCCCTCGATGTGGGCGATGACGGGCTTGGTGGGCACCTCCGCGGCGATCCGGATCACCGAGCGGATCTGCTCGACGGTGCCCGGCTTGAAGACCACGTGGCTGATGCCGAGGTCATTGAGTTCGCCGATCAACTCGACGGCCTCTTCGAGATCAGGGATGCCCGCAGTGACCACCAGACCGTCGATGGGAGCACCGGACTGACGGGCGCGCTGCACCAGCCGCTTGCCGCCGACCTGCAGCTTCCACAGGTAGGGATCGAGGAACAGCGAGTTGAACTGGATGGCCCGGCCGGGCTCCAGCAGCTCACCCAACTCGGCGATGCGATCGTTGAAGATCGGCTCGGTGACCTGTCCGCCACCGGCGAGTTCGGCCCAGTGGCCGGCGTTTGCTGCGGCCGCGACGATCTTGGCGTCCACTGTGGTGGGGGTCATACCGGCCAGCAGAATCGGTGAACGTCCGGTGAGCCGGGTGAACTTGGTCGAGAGCTTGACCGATCCGTCGGGCAGGCTGACGACCGTCGGGGCGTAGCTGGACCACGGACGGGCCACCTCGGGCACCGCGCCGATGGTGAACAGGTTGCGCTGGCCACCGCGGGTTGCGGCGGGCACGATTCCGATGCCGAGTCCGCGGACCACCGGGGCGGTCAGGCGGGTCAGGATGTCGCCGGGGCCGAGGTCCAGGATCCAGCGGGCGCCGGCCTCGTGCAGCTCGGTGATCTCGTCGACCCAGTCCACCTGGCTGACGAGGATGGCCTCGGTCATCTCGCGGGCCAGCTCGACGTCGATGCCGACGGCCTCGGCCCAGCGGGCGACGATGTCGACGCCGTCGGCCAGGCGCGGCGTGTGGAAACCGACCTCGACCTGCACCGGGTCGAAGACCGGGGCGAAGACCGCACCGCCGCGGACTTTGCTCTTGCGCTCGGCCTCTTCCTTCTCAGCGATCTGGTTGCAGTACAGCTCGAACCGCGACAGCTGCTCAGGTGTGCCGGTGATCACAACAGAGCGCCGGCCGTTGCGGATGGACAGCACCGGGGGCAGCACGGTGCGCACGTCCTGGCTGAACTCTTCGAGCAGCTCGTAGATGCGCTCGGGCTCGGCATTGGTCACCGACACCATCGGTGGACGGTCGCCGAGCACGGTGATCCCGCGACGACGGGCGACCAGGGTGCCCGCTGCGCCGATCAGCTGCGCCAGCGCCAGCAACTGCACGTCCTTGGCACCCTTGGCGGCCAGAGCCTCGACGCCCAGTACGCCCTGGGAATGTCCGGCGACGGCCACCGGCGGGGTCGCAGCCAGGTCCATGCCCTGGCGGGCCAGTGCCCGCACCGCGGCGATCTGGGTGAGCAGGACGCCCGGGACCGAAACAGCGGCGGAGGTCAGCTGCTTGTCGGACGGCACCGGCTCCTCGGCAGCCAGAGCGCGGACCCACTGCAGGGGCTCGAACCCGATGGGCCGGACCACGACGAGCTCGGCGGCGACCGGCTCGAGCAGCAGCTCGGCCTCACCGGCCAGGGTCGCCAGTTCGGCCTCGATACCGGCCGAGGACACCAACTCCTCGAGAGTCTCCAGCCAGGCGCTGCCCTGGCCGCCAAAGGCGACTGCGTAGGGCTCACCGGCGCTCAGCCGATCGACGAGGGCGTGGGTGGAGTCAGCCTGCCGATTGTCGGATCCTGAGTCGTCGTTGCGACCGGCGGACACCCGGTCGTGTTCATAGATCGTCACTGGCGCTATCTCCTCGGTGCTGCTGCGGTTCTGCGGTGAATGGTGTCGCGTGTGGCTGTCGCGTGCGGTCTTAGGTATCTGTCTGCATGTCTGGGGCGGTGCAGCTGCCCGGCGACAAGCCAACGGCGATTCAACGTCGAATCAGGTGAGGAACGCGGTGCCGCCGGAGCCCTCCGGACGGTGTCACTCACATTCCTGCCGTACTAAGAGTGTCATAAGAGGCAGTGGGTTCTTTCCGCCCAGATTGGTTACTGGCGAGTTCTACGCATGGGTAACCGGCGGTAACGTAACGCCGCGCCGAGCGGCGCCCAAAGCTATTCGGGACAAACGTCCTGCATGCAGGTGGTTACGGTCGAGTAGGGATAACTGCGCAGATCAAGGCAGTATTGTTATCGAATCGTTATCTAAATTTTCGGCCAGATCCGAGGCCGCCAACAGACTGTGAACCAGAAGACAATCGAGCCGTTTGTGTCTAGCGAATCCCGCTACCACGAGCCATAAGTTTGCTGGAATATCTTACTCGTCGGTAACTATTCAGTCGGCGGCGGCCACGCCCGCACGCAGGGCCCGGTCCACTCTGGCCGAGACCACCGCGCGGGCCAGCTCGGGCAAACCGGCATCAGAAGGGCCGCCCCGACATTCGGTGACCGCAGCGGCAGCCGACTCAGCCAGGTGATCGATCGCTGCGCCGGTCGCCCGGCAGAGATGGGCCATGCTGCGGACGAGACGCCGATGGTCCGCCGCACCGCCGGCGAGCGCGACCAACGCTGGATCGGTCACCTCGACGGAGCCGTCCACGATGTGCACCAACCCGAATTCGGCCAGCGCACGGACGTCGTCGTCGGCCGGGTCCACATTCAATGGCAGCGTCGTCGGCCGGGACCAGCCCGAGTCCTCGACCCCCAAGGCGTCGGACAGATCCTTGCCGCCACGCAAAGCGGCGAAGAACTCGGCGATGTGCGCCGAGTTGAAACCCTTTGCCAGTAGCTGGCCGATCGCTGTCAACTGATCGAGGTGGCGCTCGCCGTAGTACGCCGAGCGTCCGACGCGGCGCGGTGAATCCAGCAACCCGCGTTCACGATAGGCGCGGATATTGCGAGTGCTGACGCCGGAAATACGCGCCAGGTCCTCAAGACGGTACTCAACCAAGCCGGCGTCCCCCGCGTCGGTTTGAACAGCGATTCATGCCGACACCCTACCCTCCGGTTAATGTTGCGAGCGAATTCGCAGTTGCAGCATTCCGTCGTGCGCATACCTCATCGTCAACGCCATCATCTGCGGATATGCTGACTACCTTCCCTCAACTCATACATGAGAGTGCATTTTCAGCCAACTTGATGAATCGCACGAAAGCCGACCCGGAGTCGAAATTCACAACGCGCCAAAGAAGTCGGGTCGCTTCGACGCCTACGGTGAGAGAGCATGTACCCCTGCCCCACGAAACACATTTGACGAAAGGTGCCCGCGTGCGTCCCTGGATCGTTTGGGCCACCGGACTACTTGCGTACATCATCGCGGTTCTCGATCGCACCACCCTCGGCGTCTCGGGCCTGCAGGCCGCCGACAGATTTGCCGCAAGCCCGAGTGTGCTGTCCACATTCGTGGTGTTGCAGGTGATCGTCTACGCCGCGGCCCAGGTTCCCGCCGGACTGCTGTTGGACCGCTTCGGTTCCCGTCTGCTCATCGTCTGCGGTGCCGCGCTGATGACCGCCGGGCAGCTCGTGCTCGCACTCAGCGAGTCACTACCCGCGGCCATCGGTGCGCGAGCCATCGTCGGTCTTGGCGACGCACTGACCTTCATCTCGGTGCTCCGCCTGGTGCCCTGTTGGTTCGAGCCGGCTCGCGTCCCCTTGGTGGCCCAGTTGACGGGCATCTGCGGCCAGCTCGGCCAGGTCCTCTCCGCGGTCCCGTTCCTGGCGATCCTCACCGGAAGAGGTTGGACGCCCGCCTATCTGTCGGTCGCCGCCTTCGGGCTTGTGGTGATCGTGTTGGCGCTGGCCCTGATCCGCAACACGCCCCCCGGTTCGACGATGACGTCCGAGCCGATCTCACTGCACACCACCCTGTCTCGCATCAAGACCGTCTGGCTGCGACCCGGTACCAGGCTCGGGTTCTTCACTCACATGGGCACGCAGTTCTCGGTGACGGTGTTCGCGTTGATGTGGGGAGTGCCCTATCTCACAGTGGCGCAGGGGCTTTCGGAGACGGCAGCGGGCTCGCTGCTGACCGTCTCGGTGGTGGCCGCCATCTCGGCCGGGATCATGATCGGCATATTCACCGGGCGCCATCCGCACCGCCGGTCACGCCTGGTGCTCTGGATCATCGCGAGTAACGCGTTGGTGTGGACCGTGGTACTGGCCTTGCCCGGCCCGGCGCCGGTGTGGTTGTTGGTGGTACTCATCGTCGTCATCTCGGTGGGCGGTCCCGGATCGATGGTCGGCTTCGACTTCGCCCGTACTTTCAATCCGAGCCACACCCTCGGTACCGCCCAGGGCATGGTGAACATGGGCGGTTTCCTGGCCGCACTGCTGGTGATGCAGGCGATGGGTCTGATCCTGTCCGGAACGGACAGTTACTCGTTCGCGTCGTTCCGCGCGGCCTGGTCAGTGCAGTATGCGGTGTGGATCCTGGCCACTATCGGAATCCTGATCACCCGCCACAAGACGCGCCGCCTGCTCGCGGCCGAGCAGGAACGAATGCTGTTGGAGAGCTTCGAGACTCACCCGGGTCGGTGAATATCCAGACGCCGTTCGACGATCGCCGCTGCATGCCGGTGTCCGACGGCCTCGAACCCGACGACGACCACCACCGGAGCCGCGGTGACCACCAACAGACACAGCGCCATCGACGTCCCGTGCGCGGCCAGCGCCACCGCGGCCACGAGCGCGGCTCCGGCCAGCACCAGCAACAGTGCGTGGAGCAGATCGACCTGTCCCAACAGACATGAGTAGATGACAAACGTCGAGAGCACGTAGATGCCCACTGGAATCGCCACCGCCAGCACGGTGCCGACGGAATCCAGCTTCGACTGATCCTCGACGTAGTAGGCCGCCACGTGCAGCCCCGCGCCGGTGGCCACGATCGCACCGAACACCGCCACGTGCAGGTAGCCGTACCAGAACGAGAGCTGGCGTCTGGCGTGCAGCAACTCGCCGGCCGGAATCAGGAAATACACCCACCACATCCCGAAGGTAAGGCCGGTTCCGGCAGCTACCAGCAGGATGGCATCGGTGGACCAGCCGTGCTCCCCCACTGCCGCCGTCAACGACGCCACGGTGCCGACCACACCTTCACCCAGCGCGATGATCGCGAGCAATCCGTATCGCTCGGCGACGTGGTGGGCATGCCACGGGGTGCCGCCCATGCGCCGCTCGGCCAGGATCGGCCCGCTGATCTCCACCACCATCAGAACCAGGGCGGTGACGAAGAAGGCCGTCAACGAGGTCTGCACGAAGATCTGCGCCACCCACCCGATCTGGGCGACGACGACCGCGCACGCATAGGTCAGGCACGCGGACCGGCGGGGCGGATCCTGCGCGGCGGCCCGTAACCACTGCCCCACCAAGGCAATTCGCATCACCACATAGCCGGCCACCATCACCATGTTGTCGACGTGCCCGCCGTGTTCGATCGAGGCGAACACCGGAGGTATGCCCAACGCGAGGACGATGACGCCGACCATCTGCAGCATCGTCATCACGCGGTAGACCCAGTCGTCGGTGTCGTACGCGGACGCGAACCAGGTGAAGTTCATCCACGCCCACCAGATCGCGAACGCGGCGAACCCGAAACCCGCCAGCCCGGCCGACACGTGACCCTCGGCCATCAGATGCGCGAACTGCGCGGCGGCCACCCCGAACGCGATCACGAACGTCAGGTCGAACAGCAATTCCAACGGACTCGCCACCCGGTGCTGCTCGTGCGGGTCGCGTCCGGACATCCGGCTCAGGCGGTGGCTTTGAACCGGGCGGGGCGTGTTCTCGTTCAACCTGATATGTCCTCTTTCTCACCACGTTTCCCCGCAATTCCATCGCATCGGGACGCCGGACTGTGGATTGCCGACGGCGTGGTGACAGAAACTCACCGAAATTCGAGTAGTGCACTACTGATGTCAGGACTCCGCCCGCGCTCGAGGATACGTATATGCACAAGCAATTCAGGCTGAACCTCCTGGGCGAGTTCGCCGTGTACCGGGACACGGAACCGCTGGTGTTGCCGCCCTCATGCCGCCGGTTGGTGGCGCTTGCCGCCGTGAAGCGTCGCGAGCTGCACCGCAGCTGGGTCTGCGACCTGCTGTGGCCGGGCAGCCCTCCGCACAAGGCGGTCTCCTCGTTGCGCTCGGCGCTGTGGCGATTGCGACCACTGGGCGCCGACGCGTTGCTCGTGGTGCGGCACCAGTACGTCAGCCTGGCGCCCGAGGTGACGGTCGACTGGCACGAGGCGGTCGACTGGCACGAGGCGATGACCGTGATCGAAGGACGACCGGTGTCTGCGGGCAACCATCCGACACTGCACCGGCTGGTGCGCAGCGGTGACCTGCTCGAAGGGTGGACCGATTCCTGGTGCACCGCCGAGCGTGACCGCTACCGCGCCATCCAGCAGTCTGTTCTGGACACTCCCGACAGTGTGCCGAGGCAGGTGACGCACTCCGCGGTCCCGAGCTCTGCTCTCCGTCCCACGTCTCGCGGGGGTCGCCCCCACATCGACAATGCAGGGTGCCGGCCGTGAGTGCGTTACTGCTCGGCCTCTTCGTGGTCAGCGCAGCGGCGACCGCGTGTGCGGTACACGAGCTGCAGACATGGCTGGAGCGGTGGGCGTACGAGCGGCACGCTCAGGACTGACGCCGTTCGACTGAAGGTCCCGCTACACCGGGTCGAAGGACGAGATCAACCAGTTGCCGTCGATCTTGCTCAACCCCACTTTGACCGCGCTGGCCGTGAAGCTCCCATTGGGGTTGTCGGCGCTGGTCGTGGCCTGGTTGACGAACACCAGCGCCACCGCTGAATCGGGATGGATCTCCGAGACAGCCGAGCGCACCACTGCTGCGCTGGTCTTGACCGATTTCTGCTTGGCGGCCGGGGCGACGATCTCCTGGGTGAACTGGGTGTAGTACGACAGGAAATCGCCGGTCAGGTGCGACTTCGCAGCCGAGAAGTCTCGGTCGAGACTGTCCGGCGCATAGCTCAGCAGTGCCACGGTCCCATCGCTCGCGGCCTTGAGCGCCGTTGCCGACGCCGCCTGACCGGTCTGCTGGTCGCCGCGGTATTGCGCGAAGTACAGCCATCCCGCCAGAGCCGCCGACGCGATCAGCGCCACGACCAGTGCCAGCGGGAACCACAGCTGCGTCAGCTTCCGGCGCCACCCTGCTGCGGGCTCGTCGGCCGCGGAGCCGGTGACGTCCTCGGCCAGGTCGGCCTCGGTGGCGCTCTGCTCGCCGGCTTCGTCGGCGGTGTCGATCTCGACTGCCGCCTCGGTGTCGTTCTCGGTTTTCTTGATATCCACGGTCACGGCACGAACTCGACTTTCGACAGCTTGATCTGGTCGCCTTCGCGGACCATGTCAACGGCCACCCGCCACGGCCGCGGTTGCTTGTTGGCACCTGTGGTGTTGGTCACCTGGGTGTTGACCGCGACCAGAACGACAGCGTTGTCATCGCTCATGGTGTCCACGGCGGCGGCGGTCACTTTCGCCTCGGTCACCACCTTCGCGTCCTGGGCCAGCTTGACGAAGTCTTTCGACTGCGCTTCGAAATCCTCCCGGAACTCGCCCGTCGAGTTGTCGAGAATGTTTTTGACGGCGTCCTGAGCGTGGTTGAAATCCAGCGACATGAGCGTCACGACGGTCTGGCGGGCCGCGGCGGTGTATTCGGCCGCCAACTGCTGGCGATGCTCGGCCTGCCGGTGGTGCCAGATCATCCAGCCACTGAATCCGAGCAGCCCGGCGATGACGATGATCGTCAGACAGCTGGCCAGCACCTTCCAGAACAGGCGCGACACCTGCACCCTCGGCAGCCGACGGGACAACTTACCCCCGACTTCTCCCGCTGCTTCCGGCTCGGCATTGTCGAGCGGCTCGGCCTCGACGGCTCCCGCCTCTGCATCGACGCCGGTGGTGTCGGTGACCTCGTGGGTATCGGAGCCTTCGGCGTCGACGATGTCGGCGTCATCAGTGGCATCGTCTGCCACGGTGGTGTCCGCGGCGTCCTTGCCGGTGGCAGCCTGGTTACGCAGCCGAATGGCGCGGGCCCGGGCGCGTGCGGCAACCGCTGCGGCCTCGGCCTCTGCGGCCTCGGCTTCGGCCAGCTCGGCCGATTTCAGTGCGTCGCCTGGCGACGCATCATCTTCGCTAGTATCGAGTACTGGCGACAAAGGCTTGCGGGACGGCATGCCGACCTCCTGTCCGTTCAGCAGCCTGCTTAACGAGAATTACGTTATCAGTTTGCGGTAGTGACCCGAGAGTACATCATCGATAGCAGGCACCTAAATGGCCATTTACCTGCGGAAATGATGTTTACGTGCTGTGCGTTCACTCAACCCGGGCTGGTCGTCATCCGCGCCTCAAGCTGGTTCTTCATCACCTTGCCGGTGGCATTGAGCGGCAGTTCGTCGAGGAACTCGACATACCTGGGCACTTTGTAGCCAGCCATGCGCTCGCGGCTCCAGGCAATGAGGTCCTCGGCAACCACAGCCGAGACCCCTGGCTCGTCGCGCAGCACCACGAACGCCTTACCGACCTGCCCCATCCGCTCGTCGGCGACGCCGATGACGGCAATCTGCGCTATCGCCGGGTGCTCCAGCAGGAATCCCTCGATCTCAGCCGGGTAGGCATTGAACCCGCCGACGATGAACATGTCCTTCTTCCGTCCGACGATCCGCAGCCGGCCGGATTCGGTGAACTCGCCGAGATCTCCGGTGTGCAGCCAACCGTCGGGGTCGATCGCCTCGGCGGTAGCCGCCGGATCGTCCAGATAGCCCTGCATCACGTTGTATCCGCGCACCAGCACCTCGGCGTCATCGGCGATGCGCACCTCGACGTCCTCACACGGAAGTCCGGCGGTGGTGGCCACCTCCTCGGCCGAATCACCGGGTCGTGACAACGTGACGTTGCCCGCCTCGGTAAGGCCGTACCCGGTCATCAGCGTCTGGAACGGCAACTCCTCGCGGATGCGTCGCACCAACTCCACCGGGATGTCGGCGGCACCGGTCACCCCCGCGCGCAGCGTGGCCAGCCGGTCACGGTCGGCGACGGCGAGCAGTGAGTGATACAGCGTGGGCGGGCCAGGCAGCATCGTGATGCGTTCACGCTCAATGAGTTCCACGACATTGTCGACGTCGAACACCGCGACCGGCAGCATGGTCGCGCCGCGCAGGAAGGACGCCACCAACCCGGCCTTCAACCCGAAGGTGTGGAAGTACGGGTTGATCATCAGATAGCGATCGCCTTCGCGCAGATCCGCCAGCGTGGCCCATTCCTCGTAGGCCCGCAGCGTCTGGCGATGGTTCATCATCGCGCCCTTGGGCCTGCCGGTGGTGCCCGAGGTGAAGATGACGTCGGCGATGTCGGTCGGCCGGAGCTCGTCTACGCGGCCCTGGCTGAACGTACGCCCGCTACTCAGGAAGTCCGACTTCAGATCGATGGTGGGGACGTCGAGATCGGTCTCGGAGAACGTGAAATCCTGCCCGAGGAAACCCTTTTGGATCATCACCGCCTTGGCGCCGCTGCGCGCCACCACGTCGGCAGCCTCTTCGGCCTTGAAGCGGGTGTTGACCGGAACCAGGACGCCACCGGCGGCCATGATCCCGAACGCGGCGATGATCCATTCCGCCGAATTGGGAGCCCAGACCGCAACCCGGTCCCCCTTGGCGATGCCGAATTCGGCGAACGCACCCGAGGCTTTCCGGATACGCTCGCCGACTTCGGTGAAAGACAGGCGCAGCGAACCGTCGACGACAGCCTCGGCATCGCCGAAACGGTCCGCTGCACCCAAGACCATCGCGGGGATGGTCTGCCGTTGTTCGATGTGTCCGACCCCTTAGACCGTGACCAGCCGGCTGAGGTTGCCGCCCATGATCTTGGCCTGATCTTCGACGGCCAGGTGCTCGAGCGCGGTCACGTAGTGAGTGGGCTCGGCCAGGCCCTCCGGGTGCGGCCAGTCGGAGCCGTAGAGAACCTGGTCCACGCCGATCAGGTTGATCAGCTCGTCGATGCCCTCTTCGTAGAACGGGCTGACGTAGATGCGGTTCTTGATCTCCTCGATCGGGTTGCCGGCAAAGGCCTCGGGGGCCTTCTTGTAGACCTCGGACATCGAGTCCAGCAGCGGGAACATCCACTTCGACCCGGCCTCGACGATGCCGACCTTGAGCTTCGGGAAGCGGAACAGCGCACCGTGAATTACCCAGGACGCCACCGCATCCTGGATCGGACGCCACTCGTTGAGGATCGACATCGCATTGGTCTGGAACGGCAGCATCTCCTGCGCGGCGCCGTCCCACTCCGAGGTGTAGCGCGAGTAGCCGCTGTCGGAGGAGTGCATGCCGACGAACACGTCGTACTCGACGCACTTCTGCCAGAACGGATCGAACTCGGGTAGCGCGAAGGAACGCGGACCACGGAAGCCGGGCACCGGCGCCGGGCGGACCAGGATGGCGCGCGCACCGCGTTTGACCGCCCACTCGAGCTCCTCGATCGCCTTGTCGACGATGGGCAGCGTGATCACCGGCGTGGTGAAGATGCGGTTCTTGTAGTTGAAGCCCCACACCTCATCCAGCCACTGGTTCAACGAGTGGATGATGACGTGGATCGCGACCGGATCGTCGCGCAGCCGCTCCTCGATCAGGCTGGCCAGCGTCGGGAACATCAGGCTGCGGTCGAGGCCCAGCTCGTCCATCAGCTCGAGGCGCGGAGCCGGTTCGAAGAACGCCGGGATGGACTTCATCGGCTCGCCGAACAGCTCGCGCTTGCTCTTGCCATCCGGGTTACCGAACTTGAAGTACTCCTCCCACGCGCCAGGCTTGGCGACATGCGAGAACGTCGGATTCGGGATGTAGTTGCTGATCTGACCCTTGATCGCGATCTTGGTGCGTCCGTTGATCTCGACGTACTGAACGATGTCCTTGTACTCCTTGGGGAGATACGTCGTCAGCGCCTCGGGCGGCTCATAGAGGTGGTTGTCCGCGTCGAACAGCGGAAACGGAATGTCGACCCTGTGCGACAGTTGTCCCATGGAAAACTCCTTTGCAATTCCAGAGAATCATATTCTCACTTGCTAGCTGCCGCAATGCCCGACCCGCCCAGGGCAGCCCGCTCAACGGACGAGGGCAGCAATCTCCTGCCGGATACGGAACTTCTGCACCTTGCCGCTGGCCGTGCGGGGAAAATCTTCGGCCTGATGTAGCTCTTCCGGCCACTTCTGCCGGGCCACCCCACTGGCCTCGAAATGCGCCCGGACCTGATCGAGCGTGGGCATCGTGCCGCCGTCACGGACCCGCAGAACCGCGGCCACGCGCTCACCCAGCCGGGTATCCGGTGCGGCCACCACAATCACCTCGATCACGTCCAGCAAACCCAGCAGCACCTCCTCCACCTCGAGCGCGCTGATGTTCTCGCCACCTCGGATGATGAGGTCGGTGGTGCGGTCGGTAATGGTCAGATACCCGTCGGCGTCCAGCACGCCGATGTCCCCGGTGCGGTACCAGCCGTCGGCGTCGAAATGCTTTGCGGTGAGGGCATCGTCGGTGTACCCCAGGCACAGGTCCGGTCCACGGCTGAAGATCTCACCGTCCGGTCCGAGCCGGATCTCCACCCCGGGACGCACATTGCCGTCGGTGTACAACCGCTTGGTCTCCGGGGCCCCCGCACCCGATCCGGTGATCGACGGATGCTCGGTGCTGCCGTAGGAACGGAAGACGAACAGGCCGAGATCGGCGAGCCGCCGGGTGACGGCCGCGGGCACGGTCGAGCCGCCGAGGCCGACGGTGCTGAACCGGGCCAGGTGCCTTTCGTTGAACTGCGGATGGTCCATGAGGCTGGTGACGAAGTAGGGCGGTCCGCCGCCGATGGACAGTTCGTCGCGTTCGATCAACTCCAGGACCTTGCCTGGATCCCAGACGTCGCACAGATCGATCGGGGCGCCCTCCAGCACCGGGATGAGGAACGCGCCGAGCATGCCGATGAAATGGCCGACGGGCGTGGCCGTGAGTTGACGGCCCCGGTTCGGCGGGTAGTTCTCCAGCAGTTGGCGGGTTTCGAAGCCGAGCGTCTGATGGCTGTGGATGACCCCTTTGGGCTCACGCGTGGTTCCGGAGGTGAAGGCAATCAGGGCCGGCGCGGCCGGATCGGTGGTCAGGGTGCCCCTCATCGGCTCGTCGGCAAGGAGATCGGTATACGAGGCTTGACCGACCAGGCCCACGATCGGGACGTCCGCGCACAGCTCCGGCTCGAACTTCATCCGGCCGAATTGCTCGGTGGTGATGAACACCTTCGGCTTGGCCGTGGCCATGATGTGGCCGAGTTCCTTGCGCCCGTAGAAGTGCACGATCGGGACCGTCACCGCACCGAGGAAGGCCGAGGCCCAGAACGCGACCGCGGCCTCCATCCAGTTGGGCAACTGCAGCGCCACGACGTCACCGGGGCCGACGCCGCGATCCCGGAGCCCGGCGGCCAGCCGCCGGGCGGTGTGCTCGACCTCGCCGAACGTGCCCTGGTACGGACGCGTCGCGGAGTGGACGTAGAAGCCGGCGTCGGGACTCGCGGCCAATCCTTCGGCCAGCATCTCGCCCAGGGTTTCGGGCCGCCACCAGCCTTCTTCGACGTACCGTTTGGTCAGCTCAACGGGGATGTCGCGCACAACGGTGATGTTATTCTCATCAGACGAGAATGCCAATCCCGGAACTGGAGAACGTTTGATGGTCGACCTCGAAATCGACGGCGAACTGGCGGTCATCACGATCGACCGGCCACAGGCACGCAATGCCATCTCGCTGGACACCATGGATGCGCTGAACAAGGCGCTGGACGGCGCAGCCGGCGCGTCCGCCCTGGTGATCACCGGCGGCGGCGACCGGGCGTTCGTCTCCGGGGGCGACCTCAAGGAACTCGCGGCGCTGCGCACCGAACTCGAGGCTTCCGAGATGGCCTGGCGGATGCGCACGATCTGCGACCGCATCGCCGGTTTCGACGGACCGGTCATCGCCGCGCTGAACGGCCATGCCCTGGGCGGCGGGGCCGAGGTCGCGGTGGCAGCCGACATCCGAATCGCCGCTGACGACATCAAGATCGGCTTCAACCAGGTCGCGCTGGCGATCATGCCGGCCTGGGGTGGGGCCGAACGGCTCGCCACCCTGGTCGGCCGCAGCCGGGCGTTGCTGCTGGCCGGGACCGGCCGCATCCTCGGGGCGCGTGAGGCCGAGCAGGTGGGCCTGATCGACCAGGTGGTCCCCCGCGCCGAATTCGCCGAGACCTGGCGGTCGACGGCGCAGTTGCTGGCCCGACGTCAGGCCGGTGAGGTCAAGCGGGTGATCAACGGGGTCCCCACCACCGAGGCAGTTTCGGCCTTCGCCCGGCTCTGGTGCTCCGACGAGCACTGGGCCGCCGCGGACAAGGTGATGAACAAAGGGAAGTGAACGCCATCCAGCCTTCCCTCCCGCCGAAATGGCATTCCAACAGGAAAAGGTCGAGTGCGGACCTGCTGGAATGCCATTTCGGCGAGGGGATGTCAGCCGCGCAACTCCCGGACCGGATCACTGCCGTCCCAGCTGATGGCCTGCTCACGCACATAGGCACCCATGCCGGCGGACGCCTCGGTCAGTTCCATGATCTCGACGATCGCGGCACCCGTCGGCGGCTCGAAGTAGGCGAATCGAACGCCCTCACCTTCCCCGCCCGACCACACCTGCGGCCAGCCGGCCTCGCGTAGCCTGTCCATCGCCGCATCGAAATCGGCTGTCCAGTAGGCGAGTTGGTGAAAGCCACCGCCGGCGCCGGCGAGGAACTCAGTGAAGATGCTCGGCGTGTCATCGAGTTGTTGGATCAACTCGACCTGCAGGTCACCGCTGTTCGACAACGCGAGGGATAGTTTCACCTCGCAGTGCGCGCCCCGGTAGGTCACGCGCTGCGGCAGGTTGCGGATCACGAACCACGGGCCCACACCCATCTTCAGCCAGTCAGATATCGCGTCGTCCATGTCGGTGACCACATACCCGATCTGGCGGACCTCCCCCGGTAGAACCTTGCTCACGCCGCCTCCCTCCAGTTGTCCCGTCTGAACTGCCCACGAGAGCCTACCGAGAGGTGGTTCTCACTAGACGAGAATTGCATTTCCAGTTATCGTCAGCGACGTGTCAACACAGATTGCTCTGGCGCCCGAGATCTCGACGTGGCCCGACGCCGAACCCCAGCTGATCGGCAGCCGCTGCACCGACTGCACAGCCACCACATTCCCGGCCCAGGCCCGCTGCCCCAAATGCTCCGGCGGTAACACCGAACAGACCCGCCTACCCCGGCGCGGCACAGTCATCGCCTGGACCACCCAGGGC